>JAURKF010000157.1 GCA_030831885.1 Flavobacteriales bacterium | reverse complement strand
TTTTCTTCAAGTAAGTGAAAGTTAACAGGTTTTTCGATGAATCCGTCTGCACCTGTTTCTCTAGCGCGATCTATGTTGGCGGCGTCGCCGTATGCAGAAACCATGAATACTTTCAATTGAGGTAGATGCTGTTTAACTTGTTCAAGTAAATCAAAGCCAGTCATCCCCGGCATATTGATGTCACTCAGAATAAGCACGATATCCATTGGGCTAGCATGCTTGAGGAGTTCGAGTGCTTGCTCCCCGGAATGAGCAAAAACAAAGGAAAATTTACCTGATTTGATCTCTTTACGAAATCGTTGCAGGAAGAGATCTTTTACATCGAGTTCGTCGTCAACAACGAGAAGTTTGGTAGCCATGTTTAAAGCGGTAATTGCAAGGTGAATTCTGTGAAATTATTTTCCTCTGATTCTACGCTCATCATTCCCTGATGCTCTTTGGTCATAATGTCGTAGCTGAGTGAAAGTCCCAATCCGGTTCCTTGGCCTGTGGGCTTTGTAGTAAAGAAGGGTTCGAATATTTTGTCCTTAATGGCCTTGGGAATACCACTGCCATTGTCTCGTATTTTGATAGTTACCATTCCGTCTTTTCGTATTGTTGTTATCCGAATTTCTGGTTTATAGTCTGTATTGCCGCTTTCTCGACTCTTTCTCTCGCGTTCTGCCGCAGCATAGAATCCGTTGTTGAGCAAGTTTAGTATAACGCGGCTGAGCTCCTGAGGTATGGCTTGTACGAGCGGAATACCTTCAGCAAAGTCCTTCACAATAGCACAGTTGAAGTCTCTAGTAGTAGCACGCATACCGTGGAATGCCAGGTCGGTGTATTCCGAGCAGAGCTGGTTGATGTCGGTCGGAACTTTTGTTCCGGCAGTTCCGCGCGAGTGTTGCAACATGGTGGCTACAATAGAATCAGCACGTTTGCCATGGTGAGTAATTTTGGTGAGATTGCTTTTAAGACTCGCCATGATTTCTTTTCTGTCCTCTTCATCTGTGCTTTCTTCCAATTCTTGCAGCAAATCCACGGAGAGTGATGAGAAGTTGTTGACGAAGTTGAGAGGATTCTTTATTTCATGCGCAATGCCAGCGGTCATTTGACCTAGCGAAGCCATTTTCTCAGACAGAATGAGCTGGTCCTGTGCCGACTTTCGCTCGGCCTCGGCAATGGCCAGTTCCTTCACCATCTTGTTGAAGGCACGGCCTAACTCACCGATTTCGTCCCTGCTTCCCGATTTAACTTGCTGTGTGCGGTCGCCTTCGCCCACTTTTATCGCTGCGTCCCGCAGGGCAAGAACAGGCACGGATATGTTGCGAGCCAATAGGAATCCGATAAAAACACCAACACATAGTACGATGAAACACACAAATAAAGATGTATTGCGAATATCTTGTTTGCTCTGTGTAATTGCATTGGTATGCATACCTAGCAAAATTTTACCGTGCATGCTCGGGGTTATGAACTCGGCGGATTTCACAATCATACTGTCTGTTGACTGATTGTGTTTTGCGAATTGAAAGCCTTCCGGTCGAGATAAGCCGCCGCTATCCGAATTTGTAGAATCGATAGGAACCATCGATACAAAAACGAACTCTTTGTTGTTCTCAACGAATTCCATGGCCGTATTCACTCCTTCGAAGTTTTGATCGGTTAACGCAATGCGAACGCCTAATGCAACGGTATTCGCTAGGTTCTGTACTTCAGTGTTGTAGTTGTTGAGCAATGTCCGTTGTTGTTGCTCTGGAAAATAGAACAGCACGAAAAAAGCAAACATCACCACCACCGAGAGAACGGTGAACCAAATTTTAGACTTCAGGGATAGTTTCAGCATGAGCTCGCGTTAAAAGTTCTTTTTGCCATCAATGGTTATAACATGCCCTGATTTCAGCGTGTATCCTGCCTCTACAATGCCAATGGCACCCGGGTTTTGCGAAATGTAATTTTCAACGTCGTTAGAGCTGCCATAAAAAACCGGTGCTTTTGCCTTTCCCTGAAATACAAGTGCTAGCCACAGTTTATTTAGCTGATCACCTGTAATACCCATAATTTTTTTTGCCGTTGCACTGCCAACAGCGGTGTTGGCTTTCATAAATGCTACAGATACTTTGGTTCCATCGGACCAGCGTTGCTTTTCGCCTTGCAGCACAGCCTTGAGTTCTTTCATGGTCATGGCCGTCGGAGCTCCCGTATTATGGGCGATAACCATGATGGCTTGATCTTGCGCTTGTATTTTCTGCGTTGATGAGAACAGAAGGAAGGCAATGAACATTGCCGATATACTAGATGTAATAAATTTCTTCATTGTGTTAGGTGTTTAGAATCCAATGGCGAATTGAAAGTTTACAGTGTTCGCATGCGAAAGCTGCACGTCTTCGTGCCAGGTTTCCTGATAACCATATTCTAGTTTAACGACTGCCAAGTAATTAATCTCGTAACGCATTCCGACTACCACCCCTCGTTGAGCATTCATAGGGAAAAGCATTTCATCATGGCTGAACTGCAGTAAATCAGCACGGAGATAGGGGACAAACTTTTGTTTGATTCTATAGCCTGCATAGACATATCCTGCAGGACTTACAGGATTTACTTCGGTGATTGCACCGTCAACGAGTGTGTCGTTGTAAGCATTCATGCCAACACTCGCTTCAGCCAGCAATTCGAATTTGTTTCCGAAGTAAGAAACGGATGCGCTGTAGAGCGATTGATCAATGTCTTTCTTGGCTACGTTCGCAGTGTGGTGT
>JAURKF010000156.1 GCA_030831885.1 Flavobacteriales bacterium | reverse complement strand
CTTTCGATATCCAAAAAGATTGTCGAAATGATGGGGAGTGAGTTGATGCTGAACAGTGAGAAAAATTCGGGTTCTACCTTTTCTTTTACTGTTCTACTTAAAAAGGCAGAGTTGAATAGCATTCAAGAAGTTGTTTTCAGTCCGGATTTAAAAGGGTCCAGGATTTTGTTGGTGGAGGACAATAAGGTCAATCAGTTTTTGGCCAATACACTTCTCAAAACATGGAACGCTGAGGTGGATATCAGTGAAGACGGATTGGATGCAGTAGAAAGAATGAAGCAGGAGAAGTATGACCTGGTATTAATGGATTTGCAAATGCCTATTATGGATGGGTTTGAGGCTACAGAGCAAATCCGGAATGTATTGAAGGTTGATTTACCGATAATCGGGTTATCGGCAAACGCGATGAATGGTGAGCGAGAGCGGAGCTTGGAAGTGGGTATGAATGATTATGTGTCAAAACCCTTCAAGCCTGAATTGTTATACACGAAGATTCACACGTTGATCTTTACGTCGTGATGTAATATTGCCGAAATTTTTTCTGTGAAAAGAATTGCCATTATGGCTTCCGGCGCCGGAAGCAATGCCGCCAATATTTTATCCTATTTCAACACGAGGGGTATAGCAGAAGTAGTGCTTATCGCATCCAATAAGTCCGACGCGGGCGTGTTGGGTATTGCAGCGGCTCATGGAGTGCCAACGTATATTCTGACGCGGGAAAACTTCAGTTTGAGCGGTGATTTTGCGGAACACCTAAAATCGCTGGGTGTTGACCTGGTCGTACTAGCCGGTTTTTTGTGGAAGGTTCCGGAAGAAATGGTAAAGCTGTTTCCTCATAAGATTATTAATATCCATCCTGCGCTGTTGCCTAAGTATGGGGGCAAGGGTATGTATGGCCATTTTGTGCATGAAGCGGTGTATGCTGCAGGTGAGCCCGAGTCGGGCATTACAATTCATTGGGTAAATGAGCACTATGATGCCGGTGCCATTATCGCCCAGTACTCGGTGGATGTTTCGGGTTGCGATCCAAAAGGTATAGAGCTCAAGGTTCGGGAATTGGAGATGAAGTGGTTTCCGGTGGTGCTCGAAGAAGTGTTAACGAGTTGTTAAACGAAGATCGAAGTAGTTTACTTTCGTGGCGACTCAATTGTAACCTTGTGAAGCGAATAGACCTTACTTCTGATTTTTCAGCTGCTGTTGTTGTTTTTCTTGTTGCCTTGCCCTTATGCATAGGTATTGCAATTGCTTCTGATGCAACTCCTTTTAGCGGAATCATATCAGGTGTAATTGGTGGTGTCGTTGTTGGAATGCTCAGTGGTTCATCATTGAGCGTATCCGGTCCGGCTGCCGGACTTGCGGCAATTGTGGCTTCGTCGATTCATGATTTGGGCGGTTTTCAGGTTTTTCTGTTAGCAGCATTTCTTGCCGGCGCATTGCAACTTTTATTTGGCTTTTTCAAGGGAGGGGTAATTGCCCGATATGTTCCCAATGCAGTTATCAAGGGTATGCTGGCAGCCATCGGTATCATGATAATTCTGAAGCAGATCCCTCACTTTGTGGGCTATGATACTGACCCGGAAGGTGAGGAATCCTTCATTCAGCCTGATGGAGAGAATACATTTAGCGAACTGTGGGTTGCCTTGCGGCGCATTTCACCGCTTGCGGTGCTTATTGCATCCATTGCAGCTCTCATTTTGCTTTTCTATGAAACACGATTTATGAAGAGTCAGCGCTGGGTTAAGTTTCTGCCTGGGCCCTTGCTTGCCGTAGTAAGCGGAGTGCTGCTAAATCTTTATCTGGTTCCTGATAATCATGCGTTGGCGTTGAGTGATGAGCATGTAGTGCAGATACCGATTTTTCAATCGGCTAACGAATTATTTGGTTTTATTGTTATGCCGGATTGGGGCGAGATTGGAAACTATAAAGTATGGCTTACTGCTGTTACGCTTGCTGTAGTGGCATCGCTTGAAAGTTTGCTGAGTGTTGAAGCTGCCGATAAATTGGATCCTGAAAAGCGCATTAGTCCTGTAAATCGTGAGTTGTTTGCTCAAGGAACGGGAAATATGGTGTCTTCACTCATTGGCGGTTTGCCGGTTACAGCAGTTGTTGTTAGGTCCTCGGCCAATATAAATGCGGGAGCCAAGTCTAAAGCGTCTGCTATACTTCATGGAGTATTGCTTTTGGTATGTGTGTTCACAATTCCGAATATCCTGAACGTAATTCCGAAGGCAGCCTTGGCAAGTATTCTCATTCTAACCGGTTATAAGTTGGCCAAAATATCGCTTTTCAAGGAATACTATAAAAAGGGTAAACAGCAATTCATACCATTCATTGTAACAATCCTAGCTATTATCCTTACCAATTTACTTGTCGGAATTTTAATTGGAATTCTAGTAGGGTTGTTTTTTGTCATTCAAAGTAACTTCCGATCAGCCATGATAATGGTTGACGATAAGGGAATGTATTTACTCCGTTTTTCGCGGGATGTCAGCTTTCTAAACAAGCCAAGGTTAGTTGATTTTCTCAGGAAATTGCCGGACGAAAGTGAATTGCTGATTGATCCGTTGCGGACTGAGTTTATTGATGGGGATATAGTGGAAACCGTAAATGACTTTATTGCGTCATCTGAGGCAAGAGGCATTCGTGTTTATATAATGCGTGATAGCCATCGACAGGAAATTTTTATTGATCCAAATAAATTAGAAATGAAATAAATATTCATGCTATGAAATCATACGATAAACTACTACTCGAGAATAAAGCATGGGCGGCTGAAAAGGTTCAAACTGATCCGAACTATTTTAAGAAACTTTCTGCAATACAGAGACCCGAATTTTTGTGGATAGGCTGCAGCGATAGCCGGGTTCCGGCAAATGAAATAACAGGCACTGCACCGGGCGAAATATTCGTACACCGCAACATTGCGAATATGGTTGTCCATACCGATGTAAATCTTCTAAGTGTGCTGGAGTACGCTGTGAAATTCCTGGAGGTGAAACATGTAATTGTTTGCGGTCACTATGGTTGTGGAGGCGTGAAAGCATCGATGGCCCAGCATAATTTGGGTATTATCAATAAGTGGATTATGCACATTAAAGATGTTCAGCGAATCCATTTGGAAGAATTGCAAGCGATAAGTGACGAGGAAGCTCGAACGAATCGATTGGTAGAGCTCAATGTTATTGAGCAAGTGAACAACCTGGCGAAGACATCGATAATTCAAAAGGCTTGGAAAGATCGCAATGGTCCGCATATACATGGATGGGTCTATGGACTCGACAATGGATTGATAAAGCCAATATTCGAGTTGCCTGCAGGTTCGCGCATCGACCCGCTATACGAATATGATGATTTATAAGCCACACTGAATTTACTTCAGTTGCATGAGTACTTTCGCTCCATGATTGATTGGAAAGAAATCGGCTCATGTTTTATG
>JAURKF010000155.1 GCA_030831885.1 Flavobacteriales bacterium | reverse complement strand
GATAAGTTGTAAGTACAAATGACTAAGTGCGGTTGCGTATAGAAGTTCTCATACAAATTCTCTTCCCCTCGGTACTTTGTACTTCGTAATTAGTACTTTGATAAGCTGTAAGTACAAATGACTAAGTACGGTTGCGCATAGAAGTTTTATCAATTAACGAAACACCACCCGCTGAATGGCGGAATGAGTGCCTTTCGATAGTACCACAGTATACAACCCGGCAGGTTGATGGCTAATCGGGAACAAGTGTTTTCCCGGGGATAGTATTCCATCGTGAAGTGCTGTTACCAACTGACCTTGTGCGTTGAACATATTAATACTTACTCGGTCGCCGGTTTGTTCAAACACATCGAGCATCATGCCTTCGTCGGCGGGGTTGGGATATACGTTGTAAAAGAATATCGGTTTTGCTTCTTGAACCCCTGTTGGGAAGGAGGCGGTGATGTTGATGTCGTCGAGGTATAAGTTGTTTCCTCCATAACCGGTGAAATCGAACTTCACCCTGAAACGATCGTTGAACCATTGCTCGTTGATGAGCTCGATAGTAGTTTCCGACCAATCATCGATGCTTGCCGGCACAAAGAATGTGTTGGTGTTTGCAGCGGTTGGCAAATTGG
Source organism: Flavobacteriales bacterium (assembly GCA_030831885.1). The sequence goes on along the minus strand of JAURKF010000155.1, from coordinate 5,954 downwards.
TGAGTCCCTTATGGAGTTTGCGCATGCTCCAGGTGACACCGCAATCGGCAGACGCGCTGATGCGTAATCGGTCGTCGGTTTCACTGGTGCGGTTGGCCCACGCCCATTTGTATGAAATAGCAGCTGCCGTCGCGCCTGTAAGATCGATGGTGGCTGAGTAGATTTCATCCACATTCCCCGCATCGATGTTGTAGTTGCGCAAGCGGAGCGACTTGCTTCCACTATAGAAAGCATTGGGTGTTACTTCCCATGTTTCGTCGGCATTCGGGTTGTTGAGAATCCAGTTGCCGGGCCAATCTCCTTCAAAACCCTCCACCAGGGGCGGTTGAAGCATGGCAGACGAGAGCACGCGCAACATGCCGTTTTGTGTGGTAGTAAGGTTTTCTGTTCCGTTGCTTACTGTTAATGAAACTGAGTAAATACCCGGCTCAGCATAAGCGTGGGTTGGATTTTTATGCACCAAAGGATCCGTTCCTGAAAGTGTTTGCCCATCGCCAAAATCCCATTCCCAAGAAACTATGTTGTGGAAGTAGTTGTCGAAGAATGCTACAGTATCACCCGCACAAACGGTGAACTGCGATGAAGAGAAGGAAGCAATACACAGAGGTGGGTTGAGCGCCCCGGTTTCCGCCAGGTTGGTTGAAGTCCAGAGTTGATTGCGCTGTGCTGTATTGCTTTGCAGTGCTGCGCGCATACGTGTGGCTTGTCCTTGAGTAAACATGCGGCTGCAGTAGGAGTATTCCATGTAGTTCTGCACATTGTCGACAAGGCTGCCGCAAGACGCGCCATTGATATTGCAGCTGGTGTAGCCAATCGTGTTTGGTGTGTCGCTTACGTTGTCATCAAAATCACAATTGCTTGGATCGGCCGGAGAGTTGGTTGGGCCCCATGTGTGGTATAGGTTGAGCCAGTGGCCAATTTCATGCGTAAGGGTGCGCGACTTAATAGGAGAGCTTGTTCCTATAGAACCTACGTAGTCGCTGCGCAACACAATACCATCTTCGAGCGCGCCCCAATTGCCACTTACGTCGCCGGGCAGGTTGGTAAAACCGGCAATGCCATTGCCGATTTCGGCACAGATCCAAACGTTTAAGTAACTGTTGCGGGGCCATACCGAAAGCGCTTTCATATCAGAGTTCCCACCATCGTTTGTAAGAGGGCTTACAATGCGGTTGATGCCGCTGTGGCAGTTGCCGTTAGGGTCAATGGTAGCCAGGCGGAATTCGATACGCGAGTCTCCTGCAATATCCGTAAATGCATCAATGATGTCGGCTGTGTCGGGGTTGAGTTTTCTGAAATCTCGATTTAGAATGGCAATGGCATCATATATCTGTTCATCGCTGATGTTTTCGCTTCCGTTTTCGTGAATAACATGGAAAACAACCGGTATGGTGTATATCTGGTTAGTCCCACCGCGTTGTGTTTCGAGTTGACGCGTAAAGCTTTCAAGCTCGCGAGTTGCTGCTTCGCAAGCGGCGTGTGCGTTGGGGTAGCGCGCAAACAGGCGCCCTCTTGCAGCTTGCTGACCGCAGAAATAGGTTTCGTGTTGTTGAGACCAAGCACCCAATGTGCTGAAAACAAGAATTAAACTGTAGAGATATTTCATTCCAATCTTATGTGGGGCATCAAAGGTACAATGCCGAGTGATATACAAGTACAAATAACCAAAGCAATCCCCTAGCGCTTGAAAGGATGTTGAAGGTTGCAGGTTGAAAGTTGAAGGTTAAGCCCCAACTTTCAACCTGCAACCTTCAACATACAACCTATACGTCATGGATTCTTGGGTGTTTTGCCTTATCTGTGCGTACTTTTGCGCTCCGTTAAAAATCGTCATGAGTCAGAAGCATATCCGAAATTTTTGCATCATCGCGCACATCGACCATGGTAAAAGCACCTTGGCCGATCGTTTGTTGCAGGTAACTAAAACTGTTGATGAGCGAAAACTTGTGGCGCAAACGCTCGACGATATGGATTTGGAGCGCGAGAAGGGCATCACCATCAAGGCTCACGCAATTCAGATGAATTACACGTTCAAAGGTGAGAAGTATGTGTTGAACCTGATCGACACACCCGGCCACGTTGACTTCTCTTATGAAGTGTCGCGCTCCATTGCAGCTTGTGAAGGCGCACTGCTTATTGTCGATTCAACACAGGGTATTCAAGCCCAAACGATTTCGAATTTGTATTTGGCGCTTGAACATGATTTGCACATCATACCTATTCTTAATAAGCTTGATCTTCCCAATGCGGAACCGGAAGTAGTAAAAGATCAAATAGTAGATCTGATCGGTTGTGATCGTGATGAAATTATTCACGCATCCGGTAAAACAGGTCAGGGTGTGGATGATATTCTAGCCGCAATCTGTGAGCGAATTCCCCCCCCGCAGGGCGACCCAAACGCTCCATTACAGGCAATGATTTTTGACTCCGTGTTCAATTCATTTCGCGGAATCATTGCGTATTACCGCATGAAAAACGGTGTCCTTCGCAAGGGCGACAAAGTAAAATTCATGAACCTCGATACAGTGTATGCGGCTGATGAAGTAGGTATTATGGGGCTTACTCTGCAGCCGCGCGATGAAGTGCGCGCCGGCGACATCGGATATATCATATCAGGAATTAAAAAGGCGACAGAAGTAAAAGTGGGTGATACTATCACACACCTTGAAAATCCATGTACAGAAGCTGTAAAAGGTTTTGAGGAAGTGAAGCCCATGGTATTTGCCGGTGTTTATCCGGTTGATACCGATGACTATGAAGATTTGCGTGCTTCGATGGAAAAGCTTCAGTTGAATGACGCTTCTCTGGTATTTGAACCTGAAAGTTCGCAAGCCCTAGGTTTCGGTTTCCGTTGCGGCTTTTTGGGCATGTTGCACATGGAGATCATCCAAGAGCGTTTGGAGCGCGAGTTCAATATGACGGTGATAACGACGGTGCCTAACGTGTCGTACTTCGCATACACATCGAAGGGGCAGGAGCTGGAAATCCACAATCCTTCCGAGCTTCCCGATCAGAACAAACTCGACTACGTTGAAGAACCATATATCAAAGCACAGATTATTACCAAGGGAGATTTTGTGGGCGCTGTGATGACATTGTGTATTGAAAAGCGCGGCCTGATCGTGGGTCAAACGTATTTGACCGCAGACCGTGTAGAGCTCACGTTTGAAATGCCGCTCGCGGAAATTGTATTTGATTTTTATGATCGTTTGAAAACGATTTCGAAAGGATATGCTTCGTTCGACTACCATCCAATAGGATATCAGCAAAGTGATTTGGTGAAGATGGATATTCTATTGAACGGCGACCAGGTTGATGCGTTGTCGGCCCTCATTCACCGCGATCACGCCTTTGATTTAGGTAAGAAGATTTGTGTCAAATTAAAAGAACTCATCCCGCGTCAGCAATTCGAAATTGCTCTGCAGGCGGCAATCGGGGCGAAGATTATCGCTCGCGAAACCATCAGCGCACTTCGCAAAGACGTTACTGCTAAATGTTATGGTGGCGATATTTCACGTAAGCGTAAACTGCTCGAGAAACAGAAGGAAGGTAAGAAGCGTATGCGTCAGGTGGGTAGCGTAGAGGTGCCGCAAGAGGCGTTTTTGGCGGTACTTAAACTCAACTCGTAGCGAGGAGCGAGGGAAATCGTGGAAGGTATGTAGGATCAACCAACAGCCCACGATTTTAATCGTGGGAAATCCGTTGAATTATTTTTTCTTGAAGTGAAGTTGTTTCTTTTCCGGTTTCGGGACTTGGGGTTTACTCTCTTTTTGTGAGGGTTTGTCAGCGGGCTTTGTTTCGGGCATGGGGCCACGCATGTGGATGATGAGTCCGTTCAAAAAGTTGCGCAGCAATTGGTCACCACACTCTTTATACTTCGGGTGGTCTTCGTTGCGGAAGATGGCACCGAGCTCCGACTCGGTCATGTCGAAGTTCGCGAGCTTCAGGATTTTTACGATTTCGGTGTCGCGCAGTTTGAGGGCCACGCGCAGCTTTTTCATTATGTCGTTGTTGGTCATTGTTGTGTCTTTGTGGACGCTGATCATGCCTGATTGCGCCCGTGATGAAGGTGGTGTCTGTGGACGCGCTGCAGCGCGTCCTTACTGTTCTATTCGTCATGGGCGGCCTTAGGTCTTTTGGGTGTATGTGGACGCTCTGCGGCGCGTCTCTGCGTCCACCTTCTGCCGGGACCTAGTGTGGTGCGCGAGGTCTACTCCTTGATGCCTACCAGGTCCATCATGAAGGCATACTCCAGTGCTACTTCCTTGAGCGCCTCAAAGCGTCCGCTTTTGCCGCCGTGGCCTGCGTCCATGTTGCACCAGAAGAGCAGTAGGTTGTTGTCGGTCTTGTGGTCGCGCAGCTTCGCCACATATTTTGCGGGCTCCCAATATTGGACCTGACTGTCCCAGTAGCCTGAGGTTACGAGGATATTAGGATAGTCTTTCTTTTCAATATTATCGTATGGCGAATACGACTTCATGTAATCGTAGTACTCTTTGTTTTTTGGATTGCCCCATTCATCGAACTCGAAAGTGGTTAGCGGAATGGTTTCATCAAGCATTGTAGTTATCACGTCCACAAACGGCACTGCGCTCACCACGCCGCGCCACAAATCTGGGCGCATGTTGGTAATGGCTCCCATCAACAATCCGCCGGCACTGCCGCCCATCGCAAAGAGTTTTTCTTTGCTGGTGTATTTGTTTGCAATCAAATGTTGGGCGCAATCGATGAAGTCGGTGAAGGTGTTTTTCTTCTTGAGAAGTTTTCCATCTTCGTACCAGTGACGCCCCATTTCTTGTCCGCCGCGGATATGCGCAATGGCATACACAAAGCCGCGATCGAGCAACGACAAACGAGCTGAAGAGAAACCGGCATCCATCGTTGCACCGTATGATCCGTAGGCATAAAGCAACGTTGGCGCGGAACCGTCGAGTGGTGTTCCTTTTTTATACACCAGCGAAATAGGCACCAACGTTCCATCGGTTGCTTTCGCATACAATCGTTCGCTGTTGTATTGAATGGGGTCGTGCCCACCTACTACTTCTTGCTGCTTCATGAGCTTGCGATCTTTGGTGCTCATGTTGAAATCGTACGTGCTTGTAGGTGTTGTCATGCTGCTGTATCCATAACGCAGCACTTCTGTATTAAAGTCGGGGTTGGCCCCGGTGCCCGCAGCGTAGGTTGGGTCCTGAAACTCGACGTAATATTCCGACTTGTCGCTCCATCGAATAACACGCAGCTGCACGAGACCGCTTTTGCGTTCTTCTACTACGAGATAGTCTTTGAAAATTTCAATACCCTCGAGCAGCACATCAGCGCGATGGGCAATCACTTCCTGCCAATTGTCTTTCGTAGTTGCGTTTTCGGGGCAGCTCATGAGGCGGAAGTTTTTCGCATCCAGGTTGGTGGTAATGTAGAAGCGATCTCCAAAGTGATCGATGCTATATTCTAAGTTACGCTCGCGGGGTTGGATGATTCTGAAATCGCCTACAGGTGCGTCGGCGCTCAGCACGCGGTATTCATTGCTAAGTGTCTGGTTGGAGCCAATCACCATGAATTTTTTGCTTTTCGTTTTATACACGAAACATGAAAACTCTTCGTCTGTTTCTTCGAATACTACCACGTCGCTCGATTGCGGTGTTCCGAGCGTATGGCTCCAAATTTGGCAGTCGCGCAGTGTGGTTGGGTCCTTTTTCACATAGAACAAGGTCTTATTATCATTGGCCCAAACAGGACATCCCGAAATACCTTCAATTTTATCAGCGAGCATTTCGCCCGATTGTATGTTGCGAAATGAAGCATTGTAAATACGACGGCTCACAACGTCTTCGCTGTAGACGAGAATAGAGTTGTCTTCGCTTACATCGAGTCCACCGAGCGCCCAATAATCGTGACCTTGCGCAAGTGCGGGGCCATTCACCAGAATTTCTTCGGAGCCCGTTTCCATGCTCTCT
>JAURKF010000154.1 GCA_030831885.1 Flavobacteriales bacterium | reverse complement strand
GTTTGAAGTTCGAGCGCATGACGTTTCATGTTTTACAAAGTTACCTAATTAGGATACATTTTCCAAATGACAAAGGTTTACACACCGGGACAGAGAGCATATTCTTTTTGGGAATAGGTTATTGGAATAGTATGTTTTTAAACCGCAGAGGCACAGAGAACAAAAAAGCGTTAGCATGGAATTCATAATTGAGCGCACACTGCAATCCTATTCTCCTTCCACCATCGCCAACGCCTCACGATAATTAAAAGCCGGAAGGCTGCTTCTGCGAAAACCCTTCGCATCGCGCGTTACGATAGCGGTTACTTTCTTGTGGTGGATAGCCGCCTGGATTTGAACTGCGTCTTCCAAATCACCGGAACGTATGCGCAACGCTGCTTGGATGACTTCGGAGGTGACATCAACTGTCTCACACAAGCCTTCCAAGTTCCGCAACGAGCTCAATACTACTTCCTGTCTGTTATCCTTTCGCAGCACATAAAATAAGGTGGTGTAACTGAGCGATGAGATGTACAACTTCACGCGTCCCTTGGCAGCGTGTTGGAATAGCTGCGCAGCTTCTTCAGCAAATGGCTTTCGGTTGGCCAATACATCGAGCGCTACGTTCGTGTCTATCATCAGGTGTTTCATGATGAGTACTTTTTGAGAATGGCCGCCTGTAAGTCCTTTTTGTAATCGAAGTCCTTGCTGAGCTTCACCGAACCCAACAAGCGCTTTACCTCCGGGGCGAGCGCTTCCTTCTTCTCCGATTCACGGTCTAGCGAACGAAGGTAATTCTCGACAATGGCCGACAAACTCTTCCCGTTTCGTTTAGCATAGGCCTTGGCTGAGTCTATCACTTCCTGATTCAAGGTGAGGGTTAGTTTAGTAATCATTACACGTGTTTTTATAAAAGTAAAAATACGTGTGATTTCGAAATGCAGATTTCGGCGCACTGAAAAAATGGTCCTCATAACGCTATTTTTAGGCTGCAAACTTGACTCACTTTTTCTCAGAGGCTTATTCTTCTCGAGAATAGGTTATTGGAATAGAACACGGTTTTAACAACTGTAGATGCTCACAGCGAAGAACCTATGCGACTCGTGACGAAAAAATGGAAAGCTCCGTGTCACCTTTACACTCACCCTCTCAACTTCTCCTTCACCTGTTGCATAAACTTCGAAGGGAAAACGAAGTTGTTGAGTGCCTCGTTGTCGGTTTGGAGGATTTGTTCGCGGTTGCCGCGCCAGTTGAGCTCGCCCTGATAGATGAAGTTGATGTGGTCGCCGGTTTCTAGCACTGAGTTCATGTCGTGGCTGATGACAATTGTGGTGGAATTGAACTCGTAGGTTATTTCCCGAATAAGATTGTCAATTACAATAGCTGTTTGCGGATCGAGCCCTGAATTGGGTTCGTCGCAAAACAGGTAGCGCGGGTTCATCGCAATGGCACGCGCTATTCCGGTGCGCTTTTGCATTCCGCCGGAAAGTTCACTGGGGTAAAGTTTGTTTTTCCCTTCCAGGTTCACACGCTTCAGGCACTCGTTGGCCCTATCGAGCATTTCACTCTTGCTCATCGTGCTGAACATCTGCAATGGAAAAAGGATATTTTCCTCAACAGTCATCGAGCTGAACAATGCACTACCCTGAAACAGCATGCCCATTTCCTGGCGTATGTCTTTGCGGTCCCAGCGGTCGAGTATAGTGAAGTTGCGCTTGTCAAAAAAAATCTCACCTTCATCCACTTCCATCAAACCCACAATGCACTTCGTAAGTACCGATTTTCCTGAACCGCTTCTTCCAATGATAAAATTGACTTTACCGGGGAAGAACTCTGTGCTTACATTCTTCAGCACTGCATTGCCGGCAAAACTCTTCGATATGTTTTTCACTTCGATCATAACAAGAGCAGCTGGGTGAGGACATAGTTGGCAATAAGAATAAGCACCATGCTATACACTACAGCGCGTGTACTGCTTGCACCCACCTCTCGCGGACCTCCGAAGGTATAATAGCCATGATAGGCACTCACGCTGGTAATAATGAAAGCGAAGAAGAAGGTTTTAATGAGCGAGTAACTAACTTGCCAAAGCTCAAAGTTGTATTGAAGACCATACTCGAAGTCATTCAGGGATGTTACACCGGCCGTATATCCTACAAATGCACCGGCAGAAATTCCTATACCCATAGATAGTACTACAAGGAATGGAAAAATGAAAAGGGCAGCAATGATTTTCGGAAGTATAAGGTAACTGGCCGAGTTGATGCCCATAATTTCCATTGCATCTATCTGCTCAGTTATGCGCATTGTCCCAATTTCAGAGGCGATGTTTCCGCCAACTTTTCCCGATAAAATAAGGCTAACGATGGTGGAAGAAAATTCAAGCACCATAGTCTGACGGGTTGTAAACCCAATAGTCCAGCGAGGTATCCACCCACTATCGATATTAGCTGCTGTTTGCAGTGTTACTACCGCGCCCATGAATAAGGAAAGCAAGGCAACTATACCCAAAGACTGCAATCCGATTTTATCAATTTCTTGAATTATAAGCTTTGGATATATCCGACGCTTTTCCGGCTTGGTAAAGGTGTTTGCCAGGAGGAGAAAATATTTACCTATGTTAAAATAGACGGACGACATGCTTTCCAAACTTAGTTCATTCGCTGCGAGTGTGACGCAGAAAATTGATGGGCTATACACATACTGACGTGGATGAGTCGGGTTATTTTCGTTTTGATTTCACCACTTCTACTAAAAATGGTACGATTGGCGATGTGAAAAGGAGTATCGGAAAAAATAACCTGCTAGCCCATGATCCGGGATGCGGCCAACTAACCAGTGCGTATAGACTGAATTTGATGATGAAGATACTCGAGGTAATGCCCGCCAGCCAGGCAAGCAGTGGGTATCGGAAATCTCTTTCTGAGAGGAATACCATGTACCGCAGAAAAGGCGAGGCTGTTAACCACCAGCCTGTCACGCCGGTGAGAAGAAGGGTTATTTGAAGCCAATCATCTTGCATCGAATGCTGTATATTCGCATAAAAGCTGCGAATCTATGACAGTCAGATTGAAATCGTGTATAGCCGTTATGTTCGGCTTGATAATCCTTTCCTCTTGTGCGGCCAATAAAAAAAGCCGTTGTAATACCTGTCCGAAATGGGATGATAGTATAGAATGGACCTCACAATGTGAAGGGCATGAAGAACAGCACCAACCTGGAGGCCGCCCTTAAGCCATTTCTGCCTGAAGAGGCTCTTGCACTTGCGTGCGATAAACTGCGCGAGTACCCTCATCATTTGGTCATTACTGAGCCGCGTTCTACCAAGTTGGGCGATTTTACTGCCGATCCGCGTGGAGGCCGCCATGTGCTTACGGTAAATGGTAACCTCAACAAATATGCATTTTTGATAACCTTAATGCACGAGTTGGCTCATCTCATTACCTACTTGCAGCATCGCGATAGAGTGAAGCCTCATGGTGCTGAATGGAAAGGATGTTTTAAACAAACGCTGGGTCCATTTCTACGACGGAGTGTTTTCCCCGATGATGTGGCCAAGGCAATTGCTTCTTACCTCTCAAATCCTGCTGCATCAACTTGCGCAGATATCCAATTGTCGAAAACACTCGCCCGATACGATAAGAAGAGTCACCCGGACATACAGTTGCTTGATGATATACCACACAATGCACGGTTTGTATATGGCAGAGACCATCGCGTGTTTATCAAAGGAGAACGCCTGCGCACTCGATATCGTTGCTACGAGGAATCGACTAAATACGAATATCTGTTCAGTCCGCTTGTTAAGATTCGACACCTCAAATAAGCAAGAAAGCCATCCGAACGATATCGAATGGCTCCCTTGAATATACTGAATGTAATTTAGTTCCGCTGTAATTTCAGAGTCTTGGTCTTCCCGTCACTTCCTGTAACACGAACCATATAGATACCGCGCTTCAGGTTTTCGACAGGGATTTCAGTGTACTGACAAGGCTCTGTTGTTGACTGATGAGATTGGGTAAAAATGATTTTACCGGTCAAATCCATAATACTAATAGTAAAAGCATCAGAAACCGGTTCTTCGAAAATCAATTCTACCCGTCCATCCACTCCCGCAATCCTTGCGGTAGTAATGGGGTGCTGAGAACTATGCTGAGCATTGGCGTTTAAACCAATGAACAGAACCAGAATAGCAGCAAGAATAAAAATTTTCTTCATTCTAAAAAGTTTCCCTTTCCTATACCATGAATGTGCCGGTAAAGATACATTCGGAAGCTGCTTTATCAACATTTATTAGCTAATAATTCTCAAAAAATCAGAATTGCAGCCGCAGTTGCACATGAACATCCGACTTTATTCGCTCTGTTGGAAAAGCGGTTTCTTCTGTAATGACGCGGGTTTGATTGTACAGAAATGCGCCATAACGCGCCCATAAGTCCACTCCACGAGCCAAGTCTAATTTAACCATACCATACATCCTGGAGCCTGTGCCGGTATAGGGGAGGATGCTGAATGCGTAAAGCACGTCGTTTTCGTATGCGTAAATGCGAGCGTTCCAGTCAGGGCAATCCATAAGAGCGTACCGCAGGGTGAATGTGGCTCGGGAACCTATGCGCTTGTAGTTGATGTCTTGATAAATAACAAAGCCCCGACTAGTTTCGCCTTCTTTCGAATAGAAAGACCATTCGGCCCTAGATCTCAGTTGGACGTTTGGATGAACTTGATATGATCCGTTGATACGCCAGTTTTCCTGCAATAGATCGGCGGGTGCCGTAATAATTGCACCTTCTGCCGAAGAGTTGAGCATATTGGTTCGACGACGATATCGAAGATAGATTTCATTCTTCTTATCAGGCTTATAATTGAGCTGAGCTAAGTAATCGGTAGCCACGCTCGGTGCATCGACCCGATAGCGCAGCCATGGATACCGCACCAAATCGGCATACGCTGTGAGCGTGAGTCTGCTCGTAAGATTGGCCTGAATTCCGGTATACAACGCGTGTTCGTTGGCTGCTGTTAGGCTGTTTTCACCAAATACATTGGCCTTGTTGTTTTGAAAATCTTTGCCGAAGTAGCGCCACACTGTGCTTAGCGTTAGACTCGGATGCAGCGCTGCCACAAAACCATGAATCATTGAAAATCCACCATTGGCGCTGCGTGCTGCTTCTCCGAAAAAATTGGCGTTGCCAAGCACAGCCTGGTAATCCGCGCCAAGGGTAGTGTTTTTAGACCCGGAGAACCTATACATGGAATACAGGTCGGTGTTGGGAAGAAGCTGCGCGTCGATTTGGGTATGAAGCCCGGTAAGACCAATTGAAAATAAACGGTGCGAATACCGCGCATGACTTCCCATTACTTGTTCGCGCACCAAGTTTTTGTTGGCAATTTCGCTTTCCGTGCGATGCAGGCCGCCCATAGGAAGGCTCGACACGATGAATTCATCGTCGGTGAGAACACTGTCTGCCGACTCATCCGCATTGCCATCGATTCGCTTGTCGCTGAAGAAGGTTGTCACCTCGATATCTTTTTTACCGATGGTGATACCCGCACCGCGAAAGAAATTGGTTTCCTGCACACTGGAATAAGGGCGAAGACCGATACCGTTTCGCTTTACGTTGGAAATGAAAGGCGATTTGCCGAAGGCCAGGCCATTCCAGCAGGTGAGCCCTTGCCCGAAGAGAGCCTGGTAATCGCCAACAACCAACCTGCGCAACCACGTTTGACCGCAATACATTGCGTGGGCGCTATAAAAATCGGGTCCTTTTTGAAGCGATTCTCCCGCATCCTTTTCAAGTGTTAAACCCGCACGGAAACTCTTTTTGTAATTGATTCGGTATCGCGAGTACATATAGTCGGGTGAACCGGCATAGTCAGGTATGCCTGTTTCGGGATCAGGAATGAATCCTTCCTGCAGCTGCAGATTGCGTTTGTATCGTAAAAACAAATCGTGAGTTGATTCGCGCCAGAATTCAGAAAAGCTGAAATCGCGTAAACTGAGCACAGGCTCAACCGTAGTAAACCAAACCAGTTTGCGAATGGTAGGAATATCAAAGTCGTCGATGGCTTGCAATTCGAATAAACTCCTCAAAGGTCCATATTGCGCAATATGTCGCTGAAGGTTGGCAATCTGGATATCAGTGAGCAAAAACAATTCGCGCAGTTCTTCTGGCTGCGCAGAATTGAGATTCAAAGGGTGCTCATAATAGTAGGCGAGGTCTTCGAACAGGTTGGTATAGTCCAGTTCCTGACCCTCATCCAGCGAGGAGGCAATATCCTCAATAAGTTGCTCAATCAGTAAGTTTTTCTGCTCATCGCTCTGTGCTGATACCTTGCAAGGCAACGCTACAAATCCAATCACCAACGCAATGGTTGTGAGTAGTGTGATTTGAAGGCGGCGAAGCATGGGATAATTGTAGATTACGAATTACGAATTCAGGATTGGGATGGGTGTTAGGATTTGGATTTGCCACTGTATGCAAATGAAATATGCGGGTTAAAGCCTAGCACAGGATGATAGGCTGCAGCCATATCGAGCATCCATTCGTTTAGTTTCCATCCAAATCCGAATGTGAACTGGCGTGGAGCTGAAGCGAAGCCTCCGCGCAATGCTATCGCGTCGGAGATGCGATATTCCAATCCTGCACGAATGGAGGCGTCGGTTTGTGTGTCTTTATAGACTTCTCCGACCAGCAAGACTTGTTTCGACAACGCATATCCGGCACCCATTCTAACAACACCCGGAATTCTTTCATCGAGGTATTCTGAAAGTTTGGCGCGATTGGGATTGCTGACATGTCCTGCGAGCGTAAGTTTTGAATTCAGCCTGTAAATGAAACCGCCTTCTGCGCTCACGGCCATTGCGCGGCCGTAGTTTTCTCCCAGCAAAATGGTGTAATAATTAAGTTGTACACCTACATCTAGTTTTTCACCGAGTCCGAGCGCATAGGCAATGCCTCCTTTTGAAGAAGCGTATTGCGAGTAACCGAAGCTGTGATAATTGCAGGCAATAACGCCTTTACCTAAGCGGGTGGCAATGAATAGACCTTTGTCGCTGAGTGTATTTAACCCAAAACGGTTTTCGTAATACACACCTGCATCGATTGATTTTACCGCATTCAATCCTGCTTGGTTGTGAAACGAGCTCCACCCGTCGCTTATGGAGGTGTATGCTCCTGCCATGGCCGAGGAGCGGCCCCCGGCGTTATCGCTGAACTGAGCTACAGCTGCGTTGCAGATAAGTGCAAAAAGCATTGGGGAGAGTAGTCGTGGCTTCATCGAGGGCAAGATACACGATAGGTACAACTGGCAGCGGATTGAACGGGTAAAAAAAATTCCGGAATATTCCGGAATCTTTTTTTTGTGCGGGCGGAGGGACTCGAACCCCCATGCCTCGCGGCACCAGATCCTAAGTCTGGCGCGTCTGCCAATTTCGCCACGCCCGCATGCACGGCGGCGCGAATATACACATACCTCGTCAATTGCAGTTCCTCATTTTTCTATTACCCGAAAATGCCTTCTGTGTATTAGTTTTGCGCCCCCGAAATCAAAGGGCTTCACTCACACCTAAATAGTTCATCATGAATATCGAACGAAAAGACATCGACACGCTGAATGCAGAGTTGCACATTCATATTGCACCTGCCGATTATACCGAACGTGTTGACAATGCCATTAAGAAATACCGCAAAACCATGCAGATGCCAGGGTTTCGTCCGGGCCATGTGCCTATGTCGCTGGTGAAGCAGCGCTATGGTAAAAGTATTTTGGCTGAGGAAATCAACCAGGTTATTCAGGATAATCTCTATAAGTTTTTATCTGAAAATAAAATTGAAGTGTTAGGAAGCCCTATACCGTCCAACGAACACGAAGAGGTGGGCAATTGGGACAATCCCGGCGACTTCAAATTTACCTATCAACTTGGACTTGCTCCCGCAATTACGGTTGATTTAAATCCATCGCTCACCTTTGATTATTACAAGGTGGATGTTAATGACGAATTGATTAACCGTCAGGTAAAGGATTTGGCCCGTCGTTACGGAAAAATGTCGGATCCTGAAGCCAGTGAAGGCGAAGACATGCTTATGGTGGAACTCAACGAATTGGGGGATGATGGCATGTTGAAGGAAGGCGGAATTTCGAATAAAACAACGGTTTCCATTGAGTTTGTTAAGGACGCAGCAACAAAGGCATCACTTATCGGAATCACGGCAGGAAGCATTGTTGAGGTCGATCCGAATCAGTTAACGGAAAATCACGAAGACCTGGCGAAGATGCTCGGTGTTACGCATCATGATGTGCATCACCTTACTTCGAAGTTTCAATTGAAGGTGAATGAAATCAAACGCATTGAGCCTCATGCAATCGATCAAGAATTGTTCGACAAATTATATGGTCCCGGCGAGGTGAATGCTGAGCAGGAAATGCGCAACAAGGTAAAAGCCGATTTGGAGCAGATGTTTGCACGCGATTCAGATTTTCTATTCAAGCGCGAGTTTGCCAAGAAAATAACAGAATCTATCGATCCGCAACTGCCGGATTCCTTTTTAAAGCGCTACATCCAACTCACCAATGAAAAGCCGGTGACTGCGGAAATGGTTGAGCATGACTATCCTTTCTATGCAGCCCAATTGCGTTGGGAGCTTATCGAAGGTAAAATTATTCGTCAGTACGAATTGCGCGTAAGCCCGGAGGATGCCCTGACTCACGTAAAGCAGATGTTGGCTTCACGCTATGCACAATATGGTTTGCCAATGGAAGATGAAATGCTCACGGAGTTTGCCAAAAAGACATTGGCAAAAAAGGAAGAAGCCAAGAACGTATATGACTTCCTGTATGAAGAGAAGATGATTGCAGTAGTTAAGGAAAAGTGTGCGTTGAATGAAATTGCGATTGGATATGAAGACTTCATTCACAAAGTGCAGCATGCATAAGTGAGATGAAAGGCAATAAAAAAACCCCGAGCTATCGGGGGTTTTTTATTTGTATTGTAGAAGGGCTATTAATTCTTGACTACACGCATTGTAGAGTTTACGCTGCCGTTGTCGATTACTAGAAGGTAGTAACCGTTAGGCAATGCTTCCATATCAATCATGAAAGTGTTGCTCCCCGAATTACAATTGGCATTTTGCTGAAGTACTTTGCGGCCTGCGATGTCGCAGATGCTCAATTGAGTCGGCTGGGCGTCTGAAGCTTCCAGAATTACGTTAAGTTTTCCATTGGTAGGATTTGGGAACACCGATGCAATAGTAACATTCGATTCGGAAGGTATAGTATTGAGCTGCGCTGAAGGTGTCTCTTCGCCCTCGCGGAAGGATGAGGCACTAATTGATGCGCGAAGCGTGTAACACAAGGATGAGTTGAATGCACCATTGTAGCCATACACCTGCACACGCCATGTTCCTGTAATGGTTGTATTGTAAACAATGGCTTCAGAAGTAGTACCGCCATTTTGAGAAATGGCTACTTGGGTTCCACTTGGGTTATATAGTCGAACATCATAATCAGCTGGAAGGCTGCTCAAGTCAATACGAATGTTGCGCTCAGCACTCGTGTTGCTGAATCTAAACCAGTCTCTATCTGTCGAAGATCCAATGCGTGCAACAATATTGGTATTCACAGGAATTAATGCTGCACTATTAGAAGAGTTGTTGTTTTCGTAGTTGTCCGAGCATGCCGGAGTCGAAGAAGTTGTTGTAAAGTTGATAGCACTAAAGCTTCCATTGCCCGCAGAGCATACTGACTGCACTTGCACGTTGTAAGCTGTGCCTGCGGTCAATCCTGTTATTGCATAGGAAGTACTAGTTATGTTAACGGTTGTCCATTGAGTTGAAGAGGCTGGCTTGTATTGCAGCACATAGCCTGTTGCTCCGGTTACGGCTGACCATGTGATGGTTGCTCCTGTCTGTGTGATAGACCCTGCGGATAGATTTGTAATTGCGCCGCAAAGCACCGGTGTGGGTGTGCCGCAGCCATTGCTGGTGAGTAGCGATGCTCTGGCACCACCTGTGGCAAACAATGCTTGCATACGGGAAATCTGTCCATTCGAAAACATATACATACAAGCGTCATCTGTATAATCCATATAATTCATGAACATATCGCCATTCGGGCCATTGCTGCATGTAACGCGTGGGAAAGTCGGGCAAGCATAGTTAGGGCCTGCAGCGTTTGGAGTGTCTGTTACCTGATCACTTCCCGTGCATCCTGTGCCGTCGTCGCCCCAGATATGGCGCAAATTGAGCCAGTGACCTACTTCGTGCGTAGCAGTGCGTCCTTTATTGAATGGAGCAGTTGCGGTGCCTATGGTTCCGAAGTAGAGATAGTCGATAACCACACCATCGGTGCTGGCAGAACCTCCGGGGAATTGTGCATATCCGAGGATACTACCGCTAATATCACACACCCAGATATTCAGGTATTTCGATGCATTCCATGCATTGGAACCACCGCTCGATGATGCCTTCACGGTATTATTAGTTCCAAAAGAAGTTGCTGTGGTGGGTACACGCAGAACACCATTGGTTGGATTCCCGTTGGGGTCGACTGTAGCCAGGCAAAACTCGATATTGGCATCGCCCGCAAGGCCGGCAAATGCAGAAGGAGTATTATTTACATCGGCATTTAGTTTTCTGAAATCCTGATTAAGCACTGTAATTTGAGATTGTATCTGTGCATCGCTGATATTCTCTTCAGGCGTATTGTATACAACGTGAACCACAACGGGAATTGTCACCAAAGCGCGCTCTCCCTGCGGATTGTTGATAAGGTAATCGCGCGTGAATTGTTCTATTTCTTCGCGGCGGTTGATGATACTTGGGTCTTCCTGCTCGAGCAACATCTGGTATTCGGTAGCACCGCAATTTCGTTGTGCGAGCATACCGAGTTGCAATGAAAGTGTTGCAATCAAGAGAGTAAAAATTTGCTTCATGATCATTGTGGATTTAATTGATTTTTGCCTAAAGAAAATAGTTTTTCATTAAACATGAAAAAATGTGAGGTTTTTTAATTCCGCATACACTATAAATGTTGCATCGAAACGCCAAGTGCTCGAGTGGTCGGCTGTCGTATGCAACTTGCTGTTCACTATTTTGTATTTGAACGAGAGTCAGTGGGCCTTCGCTATGGGAATCGTGGGGCCGCTCCTTTTGTTGGTTTTAAGCTGGCGAGAAAAACTCTATGCTGAACCCGTCCTGCAGTCGGTGTATATAGCGTCTGCTATAGTCGGTTGGGTAAATGTGCAGGATGGATGGGCAGCGTGGAGTGTTAGCGAGAGCTTACATCTGTTGCTTTTCTCATCATCCATTTTGCTGGCTTTGGGCTGGGGATATGCTTTGAAGCGCTTCACTTCCGCGAATTTTCCGTTCCTTGATGCTTTGGTTGCATCGTGGGGGATGTTGGCTACCTGGCTTATGATGTATCAGGTTCACGCTTGTTGGCTCTATTTACTCGCGGTAAATGCGATCTCAATTTTCATCTATCTAAAAAGACGTTTATTCATTGCGGCTTGTATGTTTGTGGCCTATTTCATTTTAGCTATTGACGGATATTTCGTGATGCATTGGTTTGAGATATGATCAGAATTGCTATAACCGGTCCTGAGTGCTGCGGTAAGTCCACGCTTTGCACATGGCTTTCGGAGCGTATTTTCGATGCTCGTGTGGTGAAGGAGTACTCGCGTGAATACCTCACTAAAAAGGGGGCCGGGTACGTTTATTCTCAGGATGATGTTATGCTCATTGCACGCAAAACAGCCGAGCTGCTAACCAAGG
The DNA here is from genome assembly GCA_030831885.1 of Flavobacteriales bacterium. The sequence continues at coordinate 3,701 of JAURKF010000154.1, read as the reverse complement.
CGTTTAAGTCGAACAGCGATGCATTGATTGTGGACACCGATTTTTATGTTCTGGACATTTGGTGGCGTGAGCGATATGGTAAGTCAAATGATGAAATTACCATGTTGAAGGAAACATACGACTTTGATTTATATCTGGTGTGTCAACCTGATTTGCCATGGGAGGCCGACTCACTAAGGGAAAATGAGAAAGATCGCGAACGTCTTTTTGCCATTTATATGGAGGATTTATTCAATGATGGCAAAACGGTGGAAGTTGTGAAGGGTAGCGGAGAGGCACGCATGCAGCAAGTGCTCGATAAAATTCTGCGCAGATTTCCCAATCTTATGACCGAAGAATAATTCGGTCGCTAATCACTTTAGTAAGAATTAATCCAACGATGGTACCCGATGCGTCGGCGAGCCAATCGAGGGCATCACCCGAACGTTCTTCGGTATATACGAGCTGAATCAACTCGAGCAATCCTCCGTATGCAATACAAGCGCTAAAGACAAGTACAAGTGAAATGGTGACGGAGCGTCGCTTACTTGTTACCATGTAGCTGAGAGATGCAAGGACACAAAACAATAGCCCGTGAATCCATTTATCGGCATATGGAAAATCGAACCTTCGAATATCATCCCTATCAACGGGCATTACATGGATAATAAAAACAAAGGCCGCCCAAACAAATTGGGCAGCCTTGAGGTATTCTCTGTGTTTGTATGAGCGAATCATGGAATCATCAGCTCATAAAAATATTTACAGCGATGCTTGGTAAGAAGCGGCATCCATGAGGTGACTCGTGTCTGCTCCGGCATCCATTTTCACCTTAATCATCCACCCTGTTTGATAGGGGTCGTTGTTTACAGATGCAGGATCGTCGGCCAATGCAGTGTTCACTTCGATAATGGTGCCCGCAATCGGCATGTATAGATCGCTTACCGTTTTAACAGCCTCTACGGTTCCGAAAACTTCGTGAGCCGCCAGTGACTGGCCGTTGGTTTCGATTTCCACGAATACAATATCACCCAATTCGCCTTGCGCGAAATCTGTTATTCCTATGGTGGCCACATCGCCTTCGATGCTCACCCATTCGTGGTCTTTGGTGTACTTGAGGTCTGCCGGAAAATTCATAATCGTGTTTATTATGGGGCCAAATGTAAAGCAAATAGCAAGTATTAGGTAATAGGTAAAAGGTGAGAGGTAATAGGTGGAGAATGGCTTTTCCTTTCCCTCCTGGCAGGCTCGGATTATTTAAAGCTGAAGCCCTCGGGCTTTAGGCGCAAGGGGTGCACAACTCGCAGGACCGAAGGGCATGACTTGAGTTTCATCCGAACGCAGTTCGGATATCGCGTCTGCTTTTTAAACACATCACGAGTGCACAACATCCGCCACAAAATACATCTTTAGCTTACCCTTCCCTTTTGTTTCGATTTCACCGCGATACTCGCATGCAAATTGATCTTTGATGAGCATGTATGTACTTTCACTGATGTTGATTTTGCCCGGCTCACCGGCAGATTCCATGCGGCTCGCGGTGTTCACGGTATCGCCCCAGATATCGTACTGGAATTTTTTTACTCCAACGATACCCGCTACGACCGGGCCTGTGTGCACACCGATGCGTATATCAAAATAGGACTCTCCTTTTGCTTCTCGATTTTGACGTTGCTCTTTAATGAACGCATTAATTTCTAATGCGGCCATAATTACATCGCTCGGGTGCGTTTTATTCGTTTCGGGCAAACCACCGGCGGCCATATATGCATCGCCAATCGTTTTTATTTTCTCGATTCCATTCTTAATGATGATGGCATCGAAAGCTGAGAAGTATTCGTGTATCTGACTCACCAGCACTTGTGGTGTCAAATTCTCTGACAACTGAGTGAAGCCTTTGAAATCGGTGAATAGCACCGTTACGTTATCAATCAGTTTTGCCTCTGCTGCACCTTTTTCTTTTAACTCTTCGGCCACTTGCTCCGGGAGAATATTGAGTAAAAGTTCGTCGCTGCGTTGTTTTTGTTTTTCAACTTCCTCTTTTTGGAGGCGTATCTCTTTTGTTGCCTCCATTACTTTTTGTTGAAGCACTTTGCGTCGCATAATGGCCATGCGATCGCGCCAGCGCAGGTAGCCTGTAGTTGCCAAAACTCCAAACAACACATAAAGGCCGTAAGCCCACCAAGTCTTCCACCACGGTGGGCGAATGGTGAAGGTGTATTGGAATGGTTCACTCCATATCCCTTCACTGTTCATGGCTTTTACTAAAAAGGTAAACGTTCCATGCGGCAGATTGCCGTAAGTCGCTTCGTTTCGGCTTGTAATTCCGCTCCAGTTTTCATCCACTCCTACCAACTTGTATTGGTAATTCACCCGCTTGGGCTGGTTCATTGTGATACCTATAAAATTGAACGTTAGATAATTGTTGTTGTATGCGAGACTTAAGTTTTCCGGGATACTATACCAACGGCTCACATCGCTGAATGAGTAATCCGAAACATGCATTCCATTCGTCAGCAGAAGCGTGCTATCTTGATTCTTGGTTAGAAGCGGCCACGCAATTGTCTCATTGAATAGATTCAGACCCGTGAGTTGGATGTTTGGTGCCGTAGTATCAGGCATAAACCCTTCGGGATGGTATACAGTTAGCCTATCGTTGGCTCCTATCCATATACTACCATCTTTGGCTTCCTGTATAGATCTTCCGCTACAACCGACCCCTAAAAAACCATCTTCATAGCCAAAACACTTAAATGGGATATCCCTTTCTCTAGCATGCCCCCAATTACTTTCTTCTAAAAATTCAACTTGCTTTTCTTTAGAAAATTTATTTAATCCTAACCGAGTGCCGAACCATAGACCCCCTGATTTATCCTCCAAAATACTAAAAACGAAATTATTTGATAAACCCTCTCTTTCGGTAAAATGGGTGAAGGTCTTACCGTTGTATTTGCTGACACCGGCAGCAGTGCCGAACCACAGATTTCCAGAAATATCCTCCAATACATTGTATACTCGATTATTTGATAATCCCTCTCTTTCGTTGAAATTAGTAAAGATTTTACCGTCGTATTTACTAACCCCATCGGCAGTGCAGAACCAGAGGTTTCCACTTTTATCCTCTATTATGTTGTATACTCGATTATTGGATAATCCTTCCTTTTCGGTAAAGTGTGTAAATGTCCTTCCATCGTATTTACTAGCCCCGCCAAGAGTTCCGAACCAAAGGTTTCCGTGACGATCTTCAATACCCCCGTATACAACATCATTGGTTAAACCCAAATAATATGTAAAAGTTTCGCCATCATACTTAATCAATCCTGCGCCACCCGAGCATAACCAAAAATTTCCCTTTGTATCCTTCAGAATTTTATAAATAGTATTTTTCGGCAAGCCTTCCTTTTCGGTAAAATGAGTAAATGTAGTTCCGTCGTATTTGCTCATGCCATGTTCTGATCCGAACCAAAGGATTCCACTAGAATCTTCTTGAAAGATGCTTAAAACTGACTTATCAGATAGGCCTTCCTTTTCGGTATAATGGGTGAAAATTTTGCCGTCGTATTTGTTTACGCCGACGCTTGTCCCGAACCAAAGATTTCCGCTTTTGTCTTGTAAGATACTCGGAACACTATTGTCTGATAAGCCTTCGTTCTCTGTAAAATGTGTAAAACTCCGGCCATCATACTTATTCAAACCACCACCATTTGTTCCGAACCAAAGGT
>JAURKF010000018.1 GCA_030831885.1 Flavobacteriales bacterium | reverse complement strand
TGCATGCAGATCGTGTTTATGGGGCAAAGCTTTCTGAAACTCTCTAGATTTCGCTCAAAATCTTCTAATGCTCTTTGCATATTTCCCTTGCACGTCGTGAGGCATTCATAATGATATCCAATCTCGTGACCATACGATGCTATTTCACTTACAATCCGTTCGTCCCAGCTTTGAGGAATTGCCCTGAAATAATAGGTACCTACGACACCGCGCTTTGCCTGAATGCGCGCAAAATCGAGCGAATTTTGTGACCTCGCATCTACATCGTGCCTAAGAACGACCACTCTGTTTTTGGGTGCCCTGATAAATTGTTCAAAGGTTTGAAATGCATACCCTTGATCTATCAACGCATCGAGCAGCTCGGTGTAACGTGCAAGTGTAAAATCGCTCATTTAAAGGTGTATTGAATATTCGGATTGCTTTTCATTTCACGCGCACTTTCAGGGTAATTCGTGATTAGCCAAACAAAAAAAGAAGGAACATTAATTTTATCTTGAAGCAATTGATTCCTGCGAACGCTGTATTGCTTCTTCAGATCGGGTTGCGACAGAAACTCATTCACCTTCTCGAATAACCGATCGGGCTCTTTGGTGCTGATAGAAGTTGTAAGGGCATATCGATTTTCAAGTTCGTTGAGCACGCCAATTTCGCCTGTAAAATCATTGAATCGAATTCCGGGAGTTCCAAGCAAGGCTGCTTCTACCGCCATCGACTGACTATCGCCGATGTAGGCCTCTGCAAAGAACATTGCATGATGAATATGCTGCACGGGAAGCTTTAGCCGATACATCTCGAATTGAGGTTCCAGTGCACGTTCGGAGGTGATGTAAATATCACCCCGTGTTTGCAAGAGCTCAATCAGCTTACCGGCAATGGCCGCTGTTATTCCTTTGCGATTTTCATCGTGATAGGCTGATAATTCAGCAAGCCGCAAAATGAAGAAGGGCTTGCTGGCCATATCGCCTATGAGTGATTTATCGGGCGTGAATACGGATGGATGTAAATATGCCAGCTTGTGAAAGCCCGCATATCCAATTTTTTTATTATTCCACTTGCCTGCATCACATGATTCGGGCGACACTATGGCGCTCACAAAAGGATATGCAAACTTTGCAAACTGCGGAATAACATGCGCATCATCTTCGCTAAAAATAAAAGAAGGAATACGAAATACCTTACCCAAATGAGCCAATGTTGGCTCAGACCCCAATAGAATATCTGGTTTGAAAGCGCGAATTAGCGAGCCAATGCGAACATACTTCTGCAGGAAACTGCGTATGAAAGAAAGTGCTCCCTTTTTGCGGTAGGTGGGTTGGATATTTTCAAATTCGAGACCTTCGCGTTTGCACAATTCCTCCAAAATATCTTTCGATCGAATGACAACCTTTACAACATGCCCCTCGCGCTGAAGCTTGGGTATGAGGTACCTGAACAAATGAAAATGGGCAGGGTGCCCTAAGAATATTAGGATGCGCTTCAATTCGTGGAGTTATTAGCCGGAGTAATCTTCTTCAATTCCTTAGCAGGTGCACCGCCAACCACGGTATAAGGGGGAACATCTTTAGTAACCACAGAACCTGCGGCAACAATGGAGTTTTCGCCTATTGTAACTCCGGGAAGAATGACCACGTTTATTGCTATCCATGCCCCGCGGCCGATGTGAACAGGAGCAGTGACATGGGCTGCCTCTCCCAGAATCTCGCGAAGAGGCTCTGTTGGATTGGAGTGAGTTAGGATATAAACTCCTCCGGCCAGGGAAACATAATCTTCGATAGTAATAAGATCAGGTCGCACACGATCGAGTATATTCCCCCCGCCAAGGAACACTTTGCGACCAATGCGCACACCACGAAGCCGTTCCAATCGACATCGATTTTTTGCACCAATGGGAAAACGTGTCATGGCGAGCCATTGAACGACCTTTCCAAAATAAGACTTCACCAATCCACCTAGCCCTTTGGCCTCCAAATTCGCACTGCCCAACTGTTCCTGAGCCATGGACATTATCATCTTCTTCATAGCACAAAAGTATTCTATACGTTCAACTGCTCAGTGACCAGCACAACCGCTTCCCCTTCCAGGACAGCGTTTCCCGATTGGTTTGTACAGCGCGTCATGAGTTTAATTTTTCCCTTACCCATCACTTCCAGCACCTCGACAGTTACTGTTATTTCATCGCCAATAAATGCAGGAGCCAAAAACCGTAACGTCTGAGACAAATAAATGGAGCCTTTGCCGGGAAGCTTCTCAGCAATTACTGCAGAAAAATATGCTGCGAGCAACATGCCATGAGCGACTCGTTTACCGAATAAGCCTTCAGCAGCCACCGTCTCATCCAAGTGAATAGGATTAAAATCGCCACTAACCTGTGCAAATGCACGGATATCATCTTCAGCAATTACTTTCACCACACTGGCGCTATCACCCGGCCTTAAGTTCATCGTTTTTCTCCAGAAAAGGTTAGGAAACACTAATGTAAATTAAACAAGGCAATGCTCAATGCGTTCATTTATGCATCTATTCACCATACAATGCTGAAAATTCCGCCTCCATTACTAATAAAAATCAGCTATGAATTAAGCACTTGATTGTAGACATCAATGATTTCCCTGGTGACGTTGGATGGCAGCAGGCCGCGGCTAACAAGAACATCATAGCCTTTTGTACTTCCCCGCTGCTTTCTAAAGCTAATTGCATTCAACAATTTGGACGCAATATCCTCTGCGTTAGCATCGGCAAGGTAATGACCTTCTACCCCATCAAACAGCTCCGGAACATCGCCCACACGCGTGGACACCACCGGCGTTTGACAAGCCATGGCCTCCTTTATAAACTGTGGCGAACCCTCCGAAAACGATGTGAGCAAGGCTACATCACAGGCATTCAGCATACACGCAACTTCTTTTCTTGATTTGCCTCGTAGCTCCATTAGCTGAATGGTTGAATCATGCAACGATTCTACGGCAGCCTTTGCCAAAGCTGGATTTTTAATGGCATTTTGAAAAGAGGAAGAGAATACGATGTAACGGGTTGTTGAACCCCACCCCAGTTGAGAGCGGCAATCCTTATACGACATCGTATGAAACACCGTGTCATCCACCGCGCAAGGAATCACTTTCAATGATGATCTTCCCAAAATCCGTTTCAAATCGTTTGAAACGACTATCTGCGCGCGCGAAAGTCTAATTGCAGCACGCGTAAAAAATCGAAGTTTGGAAACGTTTACATCCGAACCATGAAAAGTAGCAACCACAGGCACTTTCCTTTGAAGTCCGGATAGGAGCGCCGACATACCCGAATGAGCATGAACAATATCGGGACGCATTTCTGCTATTTTTTTCAGGAGAGACCTTCGATTGCGCAAGTAACCCAACCACCCTTTTCCCCGAATCAGAAAAAAGTCTATCACGCAACCTGCCTTGCTCAGATGGTCAGCTTGCTCCTGCACAAACGGACTAGCCGCACCGGAATTACCGCTGCAAACGATGAGCACGCGCATGGGATGAAGAATTAAAGGTTCCGAGAATAGCTCCAAGAAAAACGAATACAATCAGTCGGTAGCTTATATGATACATCTGCCCGGCGAAAGAGGTGATGAACTGATTTATCAAAAGCATCCAAAAAACAGAAATGAGCAGGGTGCGCGTGGTATCTGGCAAGTCAACTCGTTTTTGGAAGAACTTCATTTGAAAAGCCAATTGAATAAACAAAGCCAGGTAGAGTATTAGCCCAACGAATCCTATGGTATTTAGCATCAAGTTGTAATCCACATGCAACTGCCTATCCCCGAAGGCGCCATTGGCATAATTGCCAACCGAATTGAACCCTTCCAAGCCGAATAAACTTTTGGCAGGACTATCAAAAGAGAGCGCATCAGACCATACAAATTGACTTTCCAGGTATCGCCCCTCACGCTCGAGGGCCCCGCTTTCGAATCGGCTACTGCGAGCCTCAATACGTTCAGTTATTACATCTTGCAACAAAGGATAAAGCAGCGCAGCACCAACAAAGACGACCATGAAAGTTCGCACTATCTGTCTCATACCGGATCCAAAACGCAATCGAATCGCTGTGCCAGTCAACAATCCAAGAATAGCGATCCGCTTCAAAGAAATAAGGACCAATAAACCATTTGCCCATGCACCCGCGCGCGTGAGAAGAGAATATGCCTTTTTTTCTTGAATAAAGTGAAGCACAAAAGGAGCCATCAATACTGCATAGGTGAACACGTTCCATGAGTCATCCAAATTTCCAACACGGAAATTCGAATCCTCGCTATATACCGAGCTGCCAAGATTGAACAGCTGACTAAATACAAAGTTCAGTATTAGAATTAGGTAAACCCAAATGATTGAGATCGAAAGCCTTCGCAGCTGAGCCAGATTGTTGAATAAACAAAAACCAACCATCACGTATGCAATTGGGATAAGTATTTTCATTGTGATGATAGCCGACTTCTGAAAGTCACTCACGAAGAATAGCTGCGCTATGCAATACACTAGAAACAGCAGGAGCCAGCTGAATCTCCGGATGTTTCTAAAGTGAAATAACAATACATAAACCAGCAGTAGCAGCAAAGCACCTGCCCTCAACAATGGCAGCCAATACAATTGCTCTGAGAATAACAATAGTGTATCGATCAACACATTGAGAGGAAGTAGAAAGAGTGCCAGTTTCTTCGACATGGTGCGGGATTCCTTGCGGTGAAGGAGTAAGTTCGAGTTGCAAATTACACTGAAAACGGCAGCTTCGAGAAGCTATCATCAACAATTGAAAACTTATAACTTATTGGGTTTTGTTCACGTATAACCGAGTAACTTTGTTTACCTAATCTGAACATGGAAGGCTCGGCGTTTTTCCATACATACGTAAGCTCAAAACAAAAGCAGCCACTATCTGCCTCTATACAAAGGCATTTAGCGAGGCTGCTAAATTTCGAACAACGGAGTTCGATTTCGTTTGAGGCGTGCATACCTGAACAGGATGTACTGACCATTGGGCAAGGCACCTCTTATTACACAGAAACCCGACTGAACGACGTAAGGCGTATCAATAAATTCCTGCAAGAGGTCAATGAGTCCATGGAAAACGGACAGTATTTCATTGGTTCCTTTGAGACCTACAGAGCGAGACGCGAAAGAATTTCCTTTTACCATGTACCTGTGCTAAAACATGTATGGATAGCTTCCGAGTTTGTATTCCTTCGCATATTCCCGAAAGTACCCGTGCTAAGACAAATTTATTTTGCATTCACACGAGGGAAAGGGCGTTTGTTATCGAAAGCGGAAGTTCTTGGACGCCTTGTTTGTTGTGGATTTGAAATACAATCACACGAGTCAATCGAAGGGCTTACCTGGTTTGCTGTTAAAAAAGTGAAGGAGCCAACCTATGACAGAAACGCAAGCTATGGTCCTGTTTTCAGAATGCGCAGAATTGGCAAAGGTGGTAAGATCTTCAATGTGCTGAAGTTCCGCACTATGCAAGAAGGGGTCCCCAAGCCGGAGAGCGACACCGCGGGGCCGTTGTTCAAGGCGCGTGAGGATCCTCGTGTCACAGGCGTTGGCCGTTTCCTG
>JAURKF010000153.1 GCA_030831885.1 Flavobacteriales bacterium | reverse complement strand
TACTATGTGCGTAACGTAGTATCTAGCAATACATTTACTGTGTCTTCTACTATTGGTGGTGCGAATGTCAATTTGGCAGGAAATAGTAGCCCGACCAGCGCAATGAATGGTAACCCAGTAAGTTATGTGTATGTATGTACCAATGACTACAATGCATCTACAATCGGACCTAAGACTGTTGCTAACACTACAGTCACAACGAACGCAATCACGTTGAATAACACTACATCCTTAGCTGTCAATTCGCCAATCGTATTTACAGGTACTGTATTTGGTGGATTAACTGCAAACACTGTATATTACATCAAGTCAATATCTAGCCCAAATATCACAGTTAGTTTAAGTAGAACTAACGGTGTTGCAGACTCAGTAGTTGCATTAACAACTGCAACACCTGCGGCAAATACAACATTGTATGCAACATCTTACAATGGTTCTGACATTTGGAAAAGAATTCCATTGACTTCTTGGTAATAAATACGTTGGATGAAACATCCACCGCAGTTGGATTACCGGTTACCGGAATCACAGCCGATAACTGCATGGAGATATCTGCCAATTATGTCGAAGCTGTAGTTTACAATTGCATCGGTCCATCGCCATGTGCGCAGCTTTTCTTCTCAGAAATTCTGGAAGACTCACAATCCAACAAGGCTATTGAAATTTATAACCCTTCACCTCTACCTGTGGATTTAAGCAATTACAGTGTGAACTTGTACACCAATGGAGCGACAGCCCCATCAGCTACCCTAACACTGAGCGGATCACTTGCAGCTCATGATGTGTATGTAATCTCCAGCACTCAAAATGGTCCGAACCCGGTGGATCCGGCTATTGCAGCTGTTGCCGACCTTGCCGATGCTGTAAGCGTATTCACAGGCAATGATGCCATCGAGTTGATGTTCCAAGGTGCATCGATTGATGTAGTAGGTGAGATTGGCATTGATCCGGGAGGTGCCGGTTGGGTATTTGGCAATTCATCTACTGCCAACCATGTGCTGTTGCGCCGTCCGGAGGTTACTTCTCCCAATACAGACTGGAACATCGTTTCAGGACAATGGATTTCATATGACCCAACCGATTACAGCCATTTGGGCAGCCATGAAGCCAACGACTGCGGCAACGTACCTGTGGCTGTTGTAGGCTTCACCACCGACACCCAAGTAGTACCTGAAGTCAACAGCACGATTGTTACTGTTACTATACATACTGAGAACGTTCAGAGTTCATTCCAACTCGTGGTAAATGCCGCTGGCACCGCAACAGCAAACAGCGATTACAGCGCTGGATTCCCGCTATCGTTTACCGTTCCAACAGGCACCAATGATCTCACGTTTTCTATCGTGATACTCGGAGATGCAATCGTGGAAGGCGATGAAACTATTGAACTCAGCTTAACGGCCAATGCCAATGTTTACTTCACTACACCTACGCAGATCATTACCATCAGCGAAAATGTAGGTGTCGAAGAATTGGATGGCAATGGTCTGCTTGTTTATCCTAATCCCGCTTCGACACAACTTAACATACGCGCTCATTCATCCATTAAGCATATTCAATGCATGGATCTCAGCGGGCGCGTTATTCAATCGCTCGATGTAACAGGTAATCAACAACAACTCATTTGGGATATAAACTCCTTGAGCAATGGCTCCTACCTGTTCTCTATATCTACAGAAAACGAATTAATACGCATTCCCGTGCAAGTTTTGAAGTAGTAAAAGAGAGTATTACGATTTGATTAAAATACCGGTTGAAAGGCCGGTATTTTTTTTATGGCACTCACCTCTCTAAATTCGTCCGTTAAATCACCATGCACATGCAGCGATACCATTCATTAGATTACCTGAGAGGTCTGGCTGCATTGGGCATCATGCTTTTTCACTACTTATCCTGGACATTCGGAGAGTTCAACGCGCAATCCTTCATGGGAAGGGTTGGGATATACGGTGTTTCCATTTTCTACATTCTCAGCGGGCTTACGCTCTATTTAGTGTACGATAAAGTGTTAGGGAATAACATCTCGGAAACGAAGGTGTTTTTCAAAAGAAGATTGCTGCGTATTTTTCCTCTATTCTGGCTTTCGACCATCGCGTCGATCTTTATCATGCATGGAGTGGAGAATTGTTCTCTTCAGAGGGTATTCCTAAATCTGTCAGGTTTATTCGGATTCGTCGCCTGGGACAAAGGCCTTGCAGTAGGATCTTGGTCGATTGGAAATGAACTTGTATTTTACTGCATCTTTCCGATTATCGTGCTTCTGCGCTATCGCAGTAAAGTAATCTTCTACTTGACGGTTGGTTTGTTTTTGGCTGTCTATCTATACTTCGCCTATTTCCTAATCGATATACATTCCACCAACGCTGAAGGCGAGCAGAATCATTTCTACATGAATCCGCTCAATCAAGCCTTCCTATTTGTGGGTGGCTATATGATTGGTGTTTGGAGTGGCAAACTAAAATTAACCACCTGGTACAGCCTAATAATGATTGGAGCAGGTTTAATACTGTTCACATTCTGGCCCGAGTCGGGCGAAAGGATTCGGCTTATCGGTGGCAACAGCCGCGTAATTCTTACGATTAGTAGTTTTTTAATCTGCATAGGGTTTTACAAATTCAGTAGCACCCTGCCAAGACTTGTCAGCTGGCCGCTCGGCACTTTAGGTGAAATCAGTTATTCTGTTTACATGTTGCATGCGGTAGTTCACCGCGTAATACTTTTCCCGATAGAGTACGTGCGAAGCAACTTCTTTCCCGTTTCCGAAAGTATTCGTTTCATACTGGCAATAATGCTTACGCTAATCATTAGCTATTTCGTTTACCACACTTATGAAAAGTTCTTTATTGGCCTGGGCAAAAAGAAAAAAATTGCAGCCTAGATGGAACGTAACATTTGTCACCAATCCATGTTGAGCGAATAAAGTAGCTTTACCGCAAAATCTCATGCATGAAACATCTACTCTTTAGTGGAATTCTACTACTCCTGTTTTCTTGTACTCAGCACTCACAAACTGCTCAAAGTGTTCAGTTGTTAGCACCACAAGCGTATGCAGAACAATTAAAATCATCGTCAGGGGCGTCGATAATCGATGTGCGTACTCCCGAAGAATTCAAAGGAGGACATCTGAAAGAGTCTGTCAACTTTAATATTTATGACGCCGATTTCGATACACGCATAGGCAAGCTCGATAGAAGTTCGCCTGTATTTGTGTATTGCAAGGCAGGTGGCCGAAGCGCCGATGCTGCTGAAAGACTGAAGAAGTTGGGATTCGCTTCCATCTATGATCTGAAAGGTGGTTTTATGGCCTGGAATGCAGCCGGCCTTGAATCGACAGCGGCCGAAACAGTTCAGCAAGAAAAATTCACCATAACCGATTTTGAAAAGCTGATTGGCACAGAAACTCCAATACTCATCGATTACTACGCGCCTTGGTGCGGTCCCTGTAAAAAAATGGAACCTATCCTCAATACGCTGTCGCAAGAATATTCAGGCAAGGTTCAAATTGTGCGTATCAATGTGGACGAAGCACCCAATTTGATTAAACAACAAAAGATTGAAAATATACCGGTAGTATCAACATTTAAAAATGGTCAGGAAATCAAACGCGTAACCGGATTTCAAGATGAAACCGCTATGCGAGCGATGATTGAAGAACTTCTTAAATAAATCCATTTTCGTTCTTTATAGCAACGAAGTATCTTCGCTTCGTGAAATCAGTTTATTCAGAAACGTTTCGATTAGGTATCCTTGGTGGTGGTCAATTGGGGCGCATGTTCATTCAGGAGGCCTTAAACTATGATGCCCGAATTTCGATTCTTGATCCTGCGAAAGATGCTCCCTGCTCAAGTCTTTGTCATGAATTTGTGAACGGATCATTTCAGGATTTTGATACCGTTGTTGAATTCGGTAAAGACAAAGATGTGCTTACGGTCGAAATCGAACATGTCAATGCAGATGCATTGGCAGAGTTGGAAAAACAAGGCGTGGCTGTTTATCCCAGACCTTCGTTTTTGCATATGGTGCAGGATAAAGGCTTGCAGAAAGATTTCTACTCGGCCCATGGTATTCCTACTGCCCCTTACCGAATCATAGCCCATCCACAGGATATTATAGCGGAAGAACAGAAATTTCCTTTTGTGCTGAAATCGCGCACAGGTGGCTACGATGGAAAAGGAGTTCAAATTATTCAATCGCAGGAAGATCTGAAGCACACCTTCGATGGCCCTTGTGTTCTGGAAGAGATGGTGGATTTCACCAAAGAGCTATCCATCATCATTGCACGAAACAAACAAGGGGAAACACGGTCTTTTCCTTTGGTTGAAATGGAATTCAACCCGAAGGCTAACTTGGTGGAATTTCTGTTCAGTCCTGCGCGTGTAGAATCGCATATCGAACAACAGGCGCAAACCATCGCTTTAAACATTGTTGAATCCTCCGATTTCGTGGGCCTTTTAGCGGTTGAGCTGTTTCTCACACAGGATGGCCGATTGCTTGTGAATGAAATGGCTCCACGACCGCACAACAGCGGGCATCACACCATTGAAGCCTGTACCACGTCACAATATGAGCAACATCTGCGTGCAATCACTTCGCTTCCTCTCGGTGATACGCGGCTCATCGAGCCGGCTGTTATGGTAAACTTACTAGGTGAATACGGTCATGAAGGACCTGTTGAATACCGTGGTTTGGAAGAGGCAATTGCACTGCCGGGCGTTCACATTCATCTTTACGGAAAGACGCATACGAAGCCGTTTCGCAAAATGGGTCATGTGACTGTTACCGATACCGATTTAAACATTGCCCAACAGCGAGCAAGAGAAGTTCTGCGTTTGGTGAAAGTAGTCAGTTGTTGAACAATCGTGAACAAAACAGGGGTCATTGAACTTCCCCTTTTGAGCCCCCTGCGCTAATTTCGTAGCATGAAGCAGTACCATGACCTTTTACAGCATTTGCTTGATACCGGCGCGAAAAAAAGCGACCGCACAGGAACAGGAACACTGAGTGTTTTCGGCTATCAAATGCGCTTCAATTTGCAGGAAGGATTCCCCCTACTCACCACAAAAAAATTACACACCAAGTCAATCATACATGAACTCTTGTGGTTTTTGAAGGGCGACACCAACATTGCCTATCTCAAAGAGAATGGAGTTTCTATATGGGACGAATGGGCAGATACGGAAGGCAATTTGGGACCCGTATATGGTTACCAGTGGAGATCATGGCCCAACCCGGATGGAACACATACCGACCAAATCTCAAAACTCATTGAAGGATTGAAAAAAAATCCCGACGGACGCCGACACATTGTAAGCGCCTGGAATCCTTCGTTCATTGATCAAATGGCACTGCCGCCCTGCCACTGCCTTTTCCAGTTTTATGTGGCCGACGGAAAACTTTCATGCCAACTATATCAGCGCAGTTGTGATACGTTTTTGGGTGTTCCTTTCAACATAGCGAGCTATGCACTTTTAACCATGATGATTGCTCAAGTATGTGAGCTAGAGCTGGGTGATTTCGTTTGGACTGGAGGAGATGTGCATTTGTATTCCAATCACATTGAGCAAGCGCAACTGCAGCTTACCCGAGATTTCCGTGCACTCCCCACATTGCAAATCAATCCGGAGGTAAAAGACATTTTTGCATTCCGCTACGAAGATTTCACACTGCTCAACTATGATCCGCACCCGCATATCAAAGCAGCAGTCGCTGTATAACCGCTATGCACAGTAAATCGAGCAGCCATATTGGTTTGAAAGTAATTCTCATTGCAGCCATCGGCAGCAACAACGAATTGGGCAGGAACAATGACTTGCTTTGGCGACTCAAAAGCGACATGGATTTTTTCAAGCGAACGACCACCAATCACCAGGTAATCATGGGACGTAAAAGCTGGGAAAGTTTGCCCCCTAAATTCCGACCGCTACCCAACCGACAAAATGTAGTTATTACAAGAGACCCTGCATTTGCCGCTGACGGCTGCATAGTTCACTATAGCTTGGAAAAGGCATTACAAGAGGCATCGCATACAGGTTTGAAAAACGTATTTGTAATAGGTGGAGGGCAGTTGTACTCGCATGCCTTGCAACAAGAGTTAGTAGATGAAATGTATCTTACTCATGTAGAAGCAACCTTCGCAGATGCAGATGTATTATTTCCTGCTATTCGGGAATCAGAATGGGAAAAGGAATTAATAGAAACTTTCACTTCAGACGATCGCAATGATTACAATGGAGCAATTTGGCACTATGTTAAAATTCGGTCTTGATTAAACCCGATTGAATGACACATGTCAAAGGGCCGCAATGCATAATTTTAATTTATGAAACAGACACTGATTCTGCCCATCCTTACCCTCATGCTTTCTTCTCTGATTTTCTCATGCAGAAAAGATAAACGTGACATGCTCGGCTCATCGACTAGTACAGACAACAGCACAGCAGAAAATCTCTTTTCCGATATGTTTAAAGTAGTTGATGGTGTATCATCCAACACATCCGGCATTCGAGAAGATAACATTGGATGCATTGACACCATTATTGTCGATACCTTAAGCAATCCGAAAACGATGATGATTGATTTTGGATCGGACGCATGCGTTGGCAATGACGGACGAAACAGAACAGGCATCCTGCACATTACCTATACCGGTCGATACAGAGAACCGGGCACAGTAATTACCATTACACCCGAGAATTATCGGGTGAACGGCCACCTCCTTAGTGGCCAGAAAACGATTGAGAACATGGGGTTCAACGATAATGGTCAACTTTATTATTCCATAACAGCCAATGGCACTGTTACAGCGCCTTCGAATGAATGGACCATCACGTGGTCGGCAGATCGCACCCGCACTTGGGTGGTGGGGCAAGACACACCAGAACGCCTGGACGACGTGTATGAGATTACAGGCGGCTGCTCAGGAGTGAACCGCAATGGCATCGCGTATATAAGCACCATCACAACACCACTTAGGGCAGAAGTTTCCTGTGCCTGGATAGTAAGCGGAAAAATCACACTAGAGCCTGAAGGTTACGCCACTCGCTATATCGACTTTGGAGCCGGTGAATGCAACAACGGATTTTCCGTGACAGTAAATGGAGAAACCTACCAATTCGGTTCAGAATAACTCCTATGAGTAATTTTTTCGTTGAAGGAATTCTGCATATTACCGAATTCGAAGGCTACGACCACATGCTCTTTCTATTGGCAATGTGCTCGCCCTTCACGTTCAGTGACTGGAAAAAAGTATTGTGGCTAGCGACAGCGTTTACGCTTGGACATAGCATAAGTCTCGCGCTGGCCGCCCTCGATGCTATTCGGTTTTCATCAGCCATTATTGAGTTTTGCATTCCTGTTACAATCATCATTACGGCAGTGTACTCCCTAATGCGCAGGGAGAAGATTACTGCCCAATGGGCCAGCTATTGTACAACAGTAATTTTTGGGATTATACATGGGTTGGGATTTTCCGGATACTTCCGAATGATCTCATCTGGAGGAGAATCGTTTCTAGCTGAGCTATTCCTTTTCAACCTGGGAGTTGAAGTTGGTCAATTACTCATCCTTATCGCAATTCTTTGCATCGTCGCCGTGCTTACTCTGACCTCAAAAAATATCGCAAAGCACATGTCGAAAATCATTGCCCTTCCAACACTTGTCACTGCATTGTGGCTGGCATTTGAAAAGTGGCCCTTTTAAAGCCATCACTCGTTATTTTTGCTAAAATTCCGGCAGCTTGAAGCGCATTTTCATTTTTCCGATTCGATTGTATCAGCAATATCTATCGCCATTACTCGGAAAAAACTGCCGTTTCGACCCTACCTGTTCGCATTATACAGTAAAAGCCATTGAAGAATGGGGTGTGCTGAGAGGAATCTGGCTTGGAATCAAACGAATTGCGCGTTGCCATCCGTGGGGTGGATTCGGATACGATCCGGTGCCCGAAAAAAAACAACATTCCAATTGATGAAGCAGACCGCCAATTATATTTTCATGGGCACGTTTCTTATCGGGCTGATAGCTTGTATCAGTTCAGAAAGTCCCACACTGGCAGAGTGTCGGAAGATCCAGACAAACAATGATCGGCGCATAGCCGTTCTCGATTCAGCGCTGCAACAACAACTCGAACCATTGCGAGTGAATCGCGACGCCATAAGCACCGATACACTGCTTGCCACCGATAGTTTACTGCGAGAGCAATATGGAAAACTAAAGACATATGCGAATAATCTTGAATTCGCCCAATCAGAATTGCGTGAATGGCGCAGTCATCTAGTTGTACTACCATCCATCGAAGAGATATCTAAAGGAATCGAGAATCCATTTGGGGCAGAGACAGGTGATCAGGGAGTGTTGAACGCACTTCAATCCTATAGCGATTCATTATCCTACATCGAGCAAAAAATCACAGAACTTATTCGAACAAACGATTATGAACGAACGCCCTCGCCGCAACCGTAAGAGCAGCACGATCCGCAATATGGTTCGCGAAACTGAACTTCACTTGAGTGATTTCATTTACCCCATGTTTTTGGTAGATGGAAAAGGTATTGAAGTGCCAATTTCCTCGATGCCCGGTATTTCGAGGTATTCAGAAGATTTAATGCTTCATCAAATTGAAGAGTGTATAGCACTCGGACTGAAAAGCTTTGTGATTTTTCCGGCAGTTGAAGATCACCTGAAAGATAAAGAGGCAAGTTATGCGATGCAC
>JAURKF010000152.1 GCA_030831885.1 Flavobacteriales bacterium | reverse complement strand
TTGCAGCTCACAGCCGAAGATCTTTACGATGCCAATGGTTCCAGCCTGAAGGATGCCATCGTCCTTTTTGGCGGCGGTTGCACCGGTGAGATTGTCAGTAAGGATGGTTTACTTTTTACCAATCACCACTGCGGTTTCGATTATATTCAATTTCACTCATCGTTGAAATATGATTATCTGCGCGATGGGTTTTGGGCTAAAAGCAGGTCAGAGGAGTTGCGCTGCGATGGGCTGAGTGTGGTGTTTGTTGTGCGCATGGATGATGTTACGGAACAAATGCGCAAGGGCATTACAAGCGCAATGTCACTTGCCGAGGTGGATGCAATAATTCAAAACAATAGAAAGGCATTAGAAGAAAAGTACAAGAAAGAAAATCCGCAGCTCGGTCTGCAAGTGAAGTCATTCAACTACGGTAATCAGTACCTTGCGATTGTTACAAAAACATACAACGACGTGCGCCTTGTAGGTGCTCCACCTAGTGAAATTGGCAAGTTTGGAGGTGATACGGATAACTGGGTTTGGCCTCGGCATACAGGAGATTTCAGTGTCTTTCGCATTTATGCCGATGGCAATAACGAACCGGCGAAATACAGCTCTTCTAACGTGCCTTTCAAACCGGCGCATCATCTTCCAATTAATCTTTCCGGAGTGAAAGAAGGAGATTTCAGTATGGTCTATGGCTTCCCAGGACGCACAGAGCATTTGCTCACAAGCTATGCGGTCGATTTTGTAACCAATAAATTAAACCCTATGCGGATTGATATGCGCGACCAGACAATAGCCGTGCTTCAGGAAAGAATGAGATCCAGCGATGAAATCCGTATTAAGTATGCTGCCAAGCAAAGCGATGTGGCCAATGCATGGAAAAAGTGGAAGGGGCAGCAAATTGGACTAACCAATTTTCGGGCGCTTGAGCAGAAACAGAAATTGGAAGAAGACTACATAAGGCGGAGTTCGCAACCGGAGTTCACATTATATAGTGAGGTACTACCTAAGCTAAAAAAACTTTATGCAGAAGCAAACAATCTCAATTTCGAATCGCAGCTGTTTGTGGAATATGTCTATTATGGTCCCGAACTTTTCAATTTCAGTTTTCGTTTCCATGAAATGGTTGTAAACTATGACACATTGAAAGCCCAGGGGAAACTTCAATCAGTGATCGAAGAATTGAAGCAGGGAGCAAGGGCTTTCTATAAGGATTTTGATTTGGCCACGGAAATGCAAATCTTCTCGCGCCTTCAGCCGCTTTACGAATCAAAATATAATATTCACGGGACTGCTGATTTCGCGAAACAAGCAGAGTTTGAGAAACATTACTTTTCAAGTGTATTTCGTGATTCCACCGCTTTATTTAAATTACTTGAAAATCCAGGAAAAGGCATGCTAAAAAAGATAAAGGCCGATTACTTCTATTCTCGATCTTCTTGGATGTTTGAAGATTACAACACACGGATTCGACCCCAGGTTGTTGACTACAATAATCAAATCGATTTCTGGATGCAGAAATATACCGAAGGCATGATGAAGATGTTTACGGGAAATTATTGGGCCGACGCAAATAGCACGTTGCGAATTTCTTATGGTAAGGTTGATGGCAGCTATCCGCGGGATGGTGAGCATTATACCCCTCATACCACAGCCGATGGTATTTTGCAGAAATATTATACAGGAAATCCCGACTTTACCATCAGCGCCAAGCTTAAATCATTGCTCGAAGCTCGCAACTACGGCAATTATGGATTCAATGGAGAGCTGAATGTATGTTACACCGGAAGTAACCACACTACAGGCGGTAACAGTGGTTCTCCGGCATTAAATGCCAAAGGAGAACTCACGGGTATCAATTTCGATCGCTCGTGGGAGAGCACGATGAGCGACATCATGTATAACCCGGAAATTTGTCGCAACATAATGGTCGACATTCGATACGTATTGTGGGTAATAGATGTATATGCGGATGCGGATTATTTGTTAAGCGAAATGACCCTTGTGAAATAGACGCTATGGATTCCGGTATCGTCAAGCAACTTACACGAATGAAATACGATTTGGAGCGCCGATTCGGGGTATCCAGAATCGGCTGTTTCGATTGTTATATTGATCATCATCACAATCGGTTGTGCGACATTAATGTTTATGTTGAACTTGAGAAGCCTTTGGGATGGAAATTCTTCGAGTTGAAAGAACATCTAGAAGAAAAATTGGGTATTCACATAGATATTCTAACGCCTCGGGGCATTAAACCCGCCCTTAAAGAGGAAATAATGTCGGCTATTCATTTTGCATGAGCGGAACTTCTAATCGATACGATTTCTTTCTAGAGGCTATGCTAATGGCCATGAGGAAAATTCGAGCCTACACAGCCGATTTCAAGTCATTTGAAGATTTCGATCGCGATGAGCTCGTGAAAGACGCGGTAATTCGCAATTTTGAAATTATGGGTGAAAGTGTGAAGCACATTCCTTTCAATTTTCAGCGAAAACACAGGCATTTGCCCTGGAATCATATTATTGCTCTCCGAAATTTTATCGTTCACGAATTTTTTGATGTGGATGACGAGGTTCTCTGGGAGATAATTCAAACCGATCTTTCACGCAATATCTCCGACCTGGAAGAGATTGTGGAGCGCAGGTAGTCGCTTGACTCAAATCACGGCATTTATAGCGTTAAGTCATAGTAGGTCCCTTCTCGACCATTGCATTATTGCAAAGCAAAACGCTAGTAATAATATACTTCCATGAGTATGCACAACACCTCTATCGAAAGCTGTATAGCATGTATGATTGCATGTGAACAATGCCTGACCGATTGTATTGAGACGCAACGAGAAGATTGCGCTGAGATGTGTCGGGATTGTGCCGACATCTGTGCGCTTACAGCTCGGATGCAGGCCCGCAACTCTCCCTTCAGAGCCGATTTTAGTGCTTTGAGTGCGATGGTTTGCGGTGCATGT
>JAURKF010000151.1 GCA_030831885.1 Flavobacteriales bacterium | reverse complement strand
GGGAGCATAGCTCAGCTGGTTCAGAGCATCTGCCTTACAAGCAGAGGGTCACAGGTTCGCATCCTGTTGCTCCCACTAAGAAATCGCCTGATGGCGATTTTTTTTTGTCTAATGAATACCGCATTCGTCACCATACGAGATCACTTGTTTGAGTTGCATCCGTTACGGGTCCTCTGGTGGCCCGGGCAAAGAATGCTAGTATGTGCAGATGTTCATATTGGCAAAGGGGCTCATTTCCGGCAAGCAGGCATACCAATACCCACAGCTGTTAATGCATCCAATTTGTGGAATCTCGCAGTTGTAATTCAACAATACAAACCTACAACGCTCGTATTTCTAGGCGACCTCTTTCACAGTCGGATTAACCCTGAGTGGAATGATCTCGCCGATTGCCTGGAACAATTTCCCGGCATTCATTCCATACTCATAAAGGGCAACCATGAAATAGAGGTAAACGAAGTGTACAACCAACTAGGATTTGAGGTCCGTGATAGCATTTCCATTGAAGGAATTCGACTGACGCATGAACCATTGGAAAATAGTTGCGATGAATATGTAATTAGCGGCCACATTCATCCGGCAATTCGGCTACGCGGACCGGCGATGCAACAGTTGCGACTCCCTTGTTTTTGGTTTGGAAATTCACAAGGCATTTTGCCCGCATTCGGAGAATTCACTGGCATGCACACCATTCAACCCGCAAATGGGGACCTGGTTTTTGTTTTGGCTGAAGAACAGGTGATACAACTAAGGCCTTGACTAGAATTTCACCTCTTTGATTAACTTACCGTTCTTCCAAGTTTCTTCCTTGATTTTTTTACCTGACTCGGCGTAATGGGTGGAGATGCCATTTTCCTTGCCGTTGCTATAGGTCTCAGAAGTTTTCAGTTTACCATTGGGGTAATAAAACTGCCATAATCCATTCTCTACGTTTCGCTTGTAATTACCGGTCCAGTTTAACTTACCATCTGAATAAAAAACCTCCTCTTTCAGCAGATCACCCGTCTCCTTGTCGAAGTAAAGAACCACATGTTCTTTTCCGTTGGCGTGCTTGCGCATCACGCGTCGTTCCATAGGAATATCCTGAAATGCCATCAATGCTGATAGCATACAGAGGCAAAGAGCAAGACCAACGAATCTCTTCATACGAGTTTAAGGCGCAATTGTATTGAATTCCGTCAAGGAGTAATATTTACTGTAAAACTACCCGAGCAATTTATATCACCGGGCACAGGTTCACCCTCTTGTAATTGATTCAGCGTAAACAAAAAGCTGACCGTTTCAACACCGCCCGCTGCCGGAGCAGCACCTACCTGCACCACGGCATTCACGGGAACATATTGTCGAAGCGTATCTGTAGGATCATTCGGATTAAACTCATCCACCCAGGCCTCAAATTCATTTTCGCCTGTTTGAGCGTCAATTGTAAAACTACCACCGCTTCCTATGTCAGGGATCTGAATCCAGGCGCTTAATCCGTGAGTGGATGTTTCTCCTTCAATTGACACGTCTGCAGTGAAATGATACCGTCTCGATTTGCTATTGGTTGAGTCGGCAAGAATATAAGTCGTACCCAGCATAGCATATTCATCACCCTGCCACGAAAGGCTTCCGCAAGCACAGTCGTATGGCACGGCTACATAATCGGGGGTTCTTTTACACGACACAACGAGCATTATGCTCAGCATCATACCCAACAAGATGAAGATGTTACGCATGGGGTGAAAAAATGTGCTTCGAAAATACTGAAATAACTCAACAATAAGCCACTTCAAAGCAACATTAATTCACGGAGGTATTTAAATAAGTAACAAGTTCCTGCAAATAGGCGACTAGCTTCTTACCTGCATCCTGCGCAGCTTGCCAATTATCACCCGTAGCAGCTTTCTCTGCATCGTGTGCGAGTTGGTACCCTCTTTTAAATTTCAAACTCGACATAGAGCCAGACTGATAGTGCGCCCTATTCTCCAGTAGTTTGGCATCCTGTTCATCTATGGCCTGCTCGAGCAAGAGGATCTCACCGGGAAGGCGTTGCTTGAAAACACCTATTACTTTTTCTACATATGTGGCACTCATTTTTTCCTCGAGTGACTGCAGCACCTCAGCAAAATCGTCTATGTCGGAATGTGCCTTGCCTTTATCACGCTGACAGTATTTCGATAGCACGTTCACCAAAATTTCTTCGGTGTATGGTTTGGATATGTAGTCGTTCATTCCAACCTCCTTGCATTTCATACGCTCGCTGGCCATGGCATGCGCGGAACAGGCAATCACAGGCGTAGTAATTTTCAACGTCTCGCGCAACATCTGGGTCGTTGTCAATCCGTCCATAATAGGCATCTGAATGTCCATAAGTATTGTGTCATACTTCCTGTTTTTGAGTAAATCAATAGCAATTTTACCATTGGCTGCGATTTCCACTACGGCCTTGTGCTTCAATAAATAGGTTTCCGCAAGAATTTGATTGTGCTCATTGTCTTCAACCAACAAAACATGCATGTCAGCCAAAAGGTGGTTATTGGTTGCTTTAATTGGCCTTTCCATTGCTTGGATGTCCTCTTCTGATGCAATAGGGTAATCAATGCTAAATCGGAATGTTGACCCCTTGTCCGGCTCGCTATCCACCTCTAGTTTTCCTTTATGCAAATCAATCAGCGAGCGCACTATATTCAATCCTAACCCTGTTCCCCCATAAACGCGAGTTGTATAACTTTCAGCCTGAGTAAATCGTTCGAAGATCAACTCCAACTTGTCCTTCGATATCCCTATTCCGGAATCCTTCACTTCAAAAAAAACAGAAACTGAATCTTGTGCGCGTGTTTGCTCCAGAATGCGCAATTCAATGCTTCCTTGCTCGGTAAACTTCACCGCATTGGAAATAAGATTTAATAAAATCTGCGATAGCCTTGTCTCATCGCCCATCAAGACTTCCGGTAAATCCTGATCATAGCTGAACAATAACTTAACACCTTTCGATTTTGCCTTTGTTGCATGCATCTGCACAACACCGCGCGCAACTTCTTCCAAGCGAAACGGCGAATGTTCTAAATCCAGCTTGCCATTCTCCAATTTGGAAATATCAAGAATGTCATTGATGAGCACACTGAGCCTTTTTGATGCATTCCCAATAAAATCAACATTTTTTCGCTGTTCGGCCGTCAGTACTGTTTGACTCAGAATATCATTGAATCCAATAATGGCATTCAACGGTGTGCGTATTTCGTGACTCATATTCGCTAAAAAAATATCCTTGGCCTTCGATTTTTCTGCTTCAATTTTGTGCTCTATCTGCGCCTGCTCCAATGCCATCATTTCAGTAACATCCTTGGCCGCAGCATAAATCAATTGCGACTCTTCATCGAACGTAGAGGTCCAGCTCAACGTGACGTATTCTCCCGATTTTTTTCGGAAGCGGTTGATGAAATTTCGGGATGTACCACCTCTCAGAATGAAGCTAATTTCTTCTATTGTTTCATCGCGATCGTCGGGATGAATAAATTCCATAATTGATATAGCGCGAAGTACATTGTCGGGATACCCTGTGGCGCTATTGAATGAGCGACTATTCCTGAGCATATAGCCATCCTTTGAACAGATACAAAACAAGTCAACAGCCAGATTAAAGAATCGTTGAACCTCTTCTTCCTTCCTTCTTCTTTCTGTAATATCCTGAGAAGTACCTTCCAGTCGAATTAGATTCAAGTTTTCATCGAATATCGGTGTACCACTTATCAATACCACTTTGGATCGACCATCCGGAAATAACACTCTCTCTTCAAACGAAAAGCCTTTTCCCTCCTTCAAAGCTGCAGTTGCAATTGCGTCATTTCGCTCAACGTCATCGGGGTGCACACGCTCATAATATGCCCTATAATTCAATATCTCGCCCTCGTTCTCAATTTCATAGATTGTGTAAAGCTCCTCCGACCAACGAACCTCATTGGTGGAATATTCATATTCCCAGTTTCCGAGCTTAGCAATAGATTGAGCATTCAATAATTTTTGATAAATACGCTTATTCTCCTGCTCCACCTTTGCATTTTCCTGCAGTGTCTTTAAGGCAATTATCATCGTTCCGCATGTAGAGAGAAAAGGCTGTAGAAACAGCTCATCCTTTTCACTAAATCCAATTTGCTTATTTGCCAATCCCATCATACCTATCAAATTGCCCTTACTATCCTTAATAGCCAAGCCCATGTAGCTATTGAGTGGTGGGTGGCCATGCGGCATTCCTCCTTTTCTCGGATCATTCGAAGGTTGATTGGTAATGAGGGATTCCCCCGTTCTTAAGGTGTATCCAAACAACGTGTTGTGATTCGTAAAAAGCATACCCTGTTCCTCGTATTTCTTGAAAAGCGCACGAGTCTCATCGCTCCAAGAAATATCAGTTATCGCATACGTTCGCAGTGCAGTTTTACCCTCATTCATAAAAACCTCACCGATAAATCCATATTCACAATTGGTCACTTTCAAAACATAATCGAGCATCTTTTTAAATAAATCTCGCTTATTACCTGACGTGCGGATAAAGTCCTCGTTGATTTCCTGTAAAACTTTTAGTAATTGTTGCGAAGAGTCCATGTCTGTGTAACCTCTGCACATTGACATCAAATGCACGACTGTTTTACTCAAAAACTTCAAAGTGTCCGCCTGTTGTGCTGTGATTTTTGACGGCTTCACATCTAGTATACACAGTGTGCCAATATTCTCACCTCCCGGCATAGTTAGGGGAACACCAGCATAATAGCGCCAATGAGGGGGTTCTTGAACAATTGGATTATTGCAAAAGAAACTATCCGCCGAAATATCTTCAATCTCTAATAAATCATTGCCTGCTATTGTGTACTGGCAAATAGAATCACATCGTCTAAATTCACCTCTTGGTATGCCTACACTTGATTTAAACCAAACTCTATCCGCATCTATCAATGAGATGAAAGCCGCTTTAGCTCCGGTTAAAGAAGCCGCCACTTGGGTTATATCGTCGTACAACTCATTGACAGGCGAATCCATAATTTGAAGAGTATTCAAAGCTAGGATTCGCTTTGCTTCTGCTTCAGCTGATAACGTGGATGTAAATACTCGATCATTCATAGGAAGTGGTTTTTTACAACGTACTAGTGATTAGACCGCAAATGACAATGCATAAGACTGCCCCACAACTGAGTTGTGTCATACACTAAGTTGATTCAGGTCAAAAAGATGCCTAGCGTTCAGAAAGCGTATGGCCGGTCCTTTGGGTCAATCGAATCTCCGTGCGCCTGTTAATGGCGTGCTCCGGCTCAGAGCAAGGAGTCGCATCAGCGCATTCATTGATAAGTTGAGCCTCACCCATGCCTTCATACCTGAAGCGATTGGCGGCGATGCCTTTGGAGATGATATAACGCACAGCAGATTCTGCGCGACGTTGGGAAAGTTTCAAATTATAGGTTGCGTCGCCACGAGAATCTGTATGCGATCGTAATTCGAGATTAATATTCCGATTAAGCTCCATGATAATAGCCAACTGATCCATCTGTCGGTAAGATTCACGAGTTAGCTCAGCACTATTAAAGTCGTAATAGATACGATTAATTACAAACAAATCCTTTGCGCTCACTTGAATACTGTCATAGTACTCATTGACTAGTGTAATCGCTTCATCAGATTTCATGCGACTGTATTCAACTTCAGCATTTAGCACAGGCAAGTCAATCTTCTCACCCTTATCTGTTATAATCGCATGCTTTGCTTCTGTTTGAGGCGATAATCGCATTGCATATTGGATCTGCGGATTGAGTCGGGTAAAACGAAACTTGCCCGAATCGTTGGTATATGCAATAGCTACAGCTTCACCTTTCGAGTTGAAGATTGTAATCGGTTCACCCTTGCCAACATCTCCCGGCTGTTCCTTGTACAACTGACCTTCAAAGCTGAGATTAAGTATGCTTCCATCTTCGAGTGCCAGCGGATTAACATGGCTGAATTTGAAAGGCAGCAATTCAAGCTCAGCCCTTCCTTTTGAATTAAATCGGACTTCTTTTAATCGATTGCCTGCCAAGTCGCGCAGCACTAGTAAGCATTCATTACAAATACCCTCCATACCCTGCTCCAGCTTGAATGTATATACCTGACCAATTCGCAGCATAGAAATATCGAATACTCCCAGTGCGTTTACAACTGCATAGCAAACCACTTCCTGGTCTTGATTGAACACTGTTATTTGTCTGCCGGTAAGCGGCTGACCTGCGCATTCGATGGCAGCAGTCATAGTATGCCGTTCTTCAAACCTTGGCTCCCGAGTAATCAAATAAAGATCATCCGCGCCTTTTCCTCCCGCGCGATTTGATGTGAGAACTGCTTTATCCTCGTTCAAGAACAACAAACACACATCATCTGCTGCGCTATTGATGGGCGCTCCTTCGGCAATGGCTATTTTCCATTGATTAGTGCCAATTGCTCTGCGAATATCTAATCCTCCCCAGGTGTCGGCAGCATTAGTCGCGTAGTAAATATCTCCATTGTGAAACGTAGGGAAAAGTTCATCGGCCGGAGAGTTTACACCAAGACCCAGGTTAACAGGCTCACTCCAACCGAAATCGGTTTGAATCATATACCAGATATCCATACCCCCTTGACCACCCTGCCGATTGCTCGAGAAAATGAGCATACCCAGCGATGGAACGTAGTGCGGATAATCAAAATCAGAAACAAAATCATTCACGGCTAACGCAGTTGGCGAAGTCCAGCGTTTTCCGTTCCATCCAGTTGCATATATTTTTTTTCTTGTCCCCTTTGCTCCGTCATGATTTTCGGTTGATGAAAAAAACAACACAGAATCGCGGGTATTAAATGTTACCGATTCAACATTCCGAAACATGCGTTTGAAGAATCGATTAGAACTTGTCCAATCGGAGTAATCCAAACCACGGTTCCATGAGTGCAATTGCGTTGCTTCAACATCGCGCCCTCTTATTACTGAGTGCTGTGGAGCAGAAAAACCGGTGGAAACTATCAGTTTACCCTTCATGCTAGAGCATGCCCTCTCATTCCTGGTTGAATTTAGCTCAAATAGCGGTTTAATCGCATACGATTCTTGCGCCCACAGCAGTGAACGAAGGGAACTAAAAACGACAATCAGCAAAATGTATCTCATTCCGAAGAACTGAACGAAAGGTCGCCCAAGATGTAGGAGTTTCAACTTAATTTCCTGGAAAAGTATGGACAGAAGAGCACCTCATATCCAGTTCGAATTACCAACTATCAACGCTGCACAGTGAACATCTGAAAGGGGTAGCCGCTCCCGATGTTTAACGCAACTTCCACTGATTGGCAATCTCCTCTAACTCGGAATACCAGTCCTCCCCAAAACGACGAATAAGCGGGTCTCTTAAAAACCGATATACAGGGACTTTCAGGGTCGCACCGCAGGCACAGGCCGGCTCACACACCTGCCATCGATGATAATTGACGGCCACATATTCGGTAAGTTGAGCCAGTCGCACGGGATATAAATGACAGGAAATCGGCTTTTTCCAGGAGGTAGCACCGGCATTATAAGCCTGCTCCAAGGCGCACTTGGCTATACCCTTCTCATCAAATGTTACAAAAACACACTCTCCATGATTCCCAACCAAAGAGGTTACAAAATCACCATCGGAATCTACTGTATAGGGGCCGTTTTCTTCGAGTGCACGAATCCCCTCAGACCGCATAAATGGCCGGACTTTTTCAAGATTTTCCTCTATTTGTAGGAGCTCATCGCGCTCCAGCGGGGCTCCGCTTTCACCTTCGACACAGCACGCACCCTTGCATGCGTTTAGATCGCACACAAACTGCTCTTCGAACAAGTCTTC
This sequence comes from Flavobacteriales bacterium, assembly GCA_030831885.1. The sequence continues at coordinate 14,493 of JAURKF010000151.1, read as the reverse complement.
ACTCACAAGTGTTTGGCCAACTATAATCATCGGTCGGCCGAAAACTCACGAATTGTCTTCTCGATGATCGATACACATTCCATCAATTGCTCCTCGGTTATGACCAAAGGAGGTGCGAAGCGAATGATATTTCCGTGCGTTGGTTTAGCGAGCAAACCATTCTGCGCAAAAGCCAGACAGAGGCTCCATGCTGTTGAACTTTCTGGAGTATCATTCACGACGATAGCATTCAAAAGACCTTTACCACGAACTAGTTTTACCAATGGATTGGCTGCTATAATACGGTTCATCTCACGGCGAAAAATATGTCCCATGCGCTCGGCATTTTCTGCCAATCCTTCATCCTTAACTACTCCCAACGCAGCGACTGCGACCTTTGCAGCCAATGGATTCCCTCCGTAGGTGCTTCCATGCTGACCCGGTTTTATACATAGCATTACTTCATCAGAAGCAAGCACAGCGCTTACGGGATAGATTCCTCCACTCAGCGCTTTGCCTAGTATCAGGACATCAGGCTTCACATCTTCATGATCGCATGCGAGCATGCGTCCCGTGCGAGCAATACCGGTTTGAATTTCATCGGCAATAAACAGAGCACCTGCCTTACGGCATCGCTCATAAGCCCCTTTCAGATATCCCTCATCGGGCACTACAACACCCGCTTCGCCTTGCATCGGCTCTACGAGAAATCCGGCAATATTCGGGTCGGTAAGAGCCGATTCAAGTGCCTCCAAATCATTGTACGGTATAGTAATGAAACCACCGCCATATGGGCCGAAGTTTCCTTTAGAATCAGGATCGGTAGAAAAAGATACTATCGTAGTCGTTCGCCCGTGAAAGTTGTGCTCACAGACGATAATCTTAGCCGTATTTTCCGCTATACCCTTTTTCTCGTAGGCCCATTTCCGACAAATTTTAATGGCCGTTTCTACCCCTTCCGCGCCTGTATTCATCGGCAACACACGATCATAGCCGAAGTATTCACAGATGTATTTTTCATAGGGCCCGAGTGAGCTATTGTAAAACGCCCGACTGGTAAGAGCCAATTTTGAGGCCTGTTCAACCAAAGCGTGTGTTATCACAGGATGGCAATGACCTTGATTGACGGCAGAATAAGCTGAAAGAAAGTCATAGTAACGTTTGCCGTCGACGTCCCACACATACACACCTTCACCACGTTCCAGCACAACAGGCAGCGGGTGGTAATTGTGAGCACCGTATTTTTCCTCGAGATCCATGATAGAAGCTGCAGAGGTTGAGGGATGCGAAAGGATAGTCATAACCGGATTTTTTTGCTAAGATACAACGCGACCTGCGCCACAAGTTAGCATGCAGATTCAAATAATCACACCACGCAAATGCTTTAAATTCATTATTTTCGCGCCACAAAAATCAAATTCTACACACCAATGGCAGGCAAAGTAACCTTTACCATGATTAAGCCCGATGCAACCGCTGCGGGACACACAGGAAAAATCATCGATAAAATTCTAGAGGCAGGATTCACCATCAAAGCGATGAAGTGGACCCGTCTTAGCAAAGAAGAAGCAGGCAAGTTTTACGAAGTTCACAAGGAGCGTCCATTCTATGGAGAGCTTGTTGACTACATGACCAGCGGTCCTATTGTTGCCGCTATTTTGGTTAAAGACAATGCTGTAGAAGATTTCCGCACACTCATTGGTGCCACCGATCCTCAGAAAGCAGCCGAAGGAACCATTCGACGCATGTTTGCTACCAGCATAGCAGCTAATGCAGTGCATGGCAGCGACAGCGATGAAAATGCTCTTATTGAAGGAGCATTCTACTTCAGCACTCGCGAACACGCTTAAACACTTTGAATAACTATCTATTTCATGAATAAGATAAAGGTAGCCAACCCCATCGTTGAGATGGATGGCGACGAAATGACTCGAATTATCTGGAAATTCATCAAAGACAAGTTGATTTTCCCCTACCTCGAATTGGATATCAAGTATTTCGATTTGGGAATGGAAAACCGCGATGCGACCGATGATCGTGTGACGATTGAAAGCGCTGAAGCCACACTGAAATACAATGTGGCCGTAAAATGTGCAACGATTACACCTGATGAGGCACGCGTGAAGGAATTCAACCTTAAGAAAATGTGGAAGAGCCCCAATGGTACAATCCGCAACATTGTAGGCGGCACAGTATTCCGTGAGCCCATCATCTGCAACAACATTCCCAAACTTGTCCCCGGTTGGAGCAAGCCAATCAACATTGGTCGTCATGCTTTCGGTGATCAATACCGCGCAACTGACGCTGTAATCAAAGGAAAAGGTAAACTTACAATGTCTTTCACTCCTGAAAACGGTGGTGAACCCAAAACATGGGAAGTCTATAATTTCGAAGGAGACGGAGTTGCTTTAAGCATGTACAACACAGATGAAAGCATCTATGGGTTTGCCCGCAGCTGCTTCAATCAGGCAATCATGCGCAAATGGAACTTGTATTTCTCATCCAAGAATACCATACTCAAAGCATACGACGGTCGCTTCAAGGATATTTTCGAAGAAGTTTATCAAGCCGAATTCAAAACTCAATTTGCTGAGTTGGGTATAACCTACGAGCACCGATTAATTGATGACATGGTCGCCTTTTGCCTCAAGAGTGAAGGCGGATTCGTATGGGCCTGCAAAAACTATGATGGCGATGTACAAAGTGATATTGTGGCGCAAGGTTTCGGGTCATTGGGTTTAATGACGTCTGCGCTCATAACACCTGACGGCAAGACAATGGAAGCCGAAGCTGCGCATGGCACCGTAACCCGTCACTATCGTCAGCACCAGCAAGGCAAGAAAACTTCAACCAACCCGATTGCATCCATCTTCGCATGGACTCAAGGGTTGGCGCATCGCGCCAAGCTCGATGGCAACATCGAACTTACCAACTTCACAAAAACGCTAGAACAGGTTTGTGTAGATTTAGTTGAAGGTGGTAAGATGACCAAGGATCTGGCTGTTTGCATTCATGGTGATCAAACGAAAGAAGAGCATTACCTCACAACTGAAGATTTTCTGGATGCGATTGATGCAGAGCTGCGCAAGCGAATGACTAAATAAAACTCAATAAGACTTCATAAAAAAACCCTCGCAATGCGAGGGTTTTTTATTTCTACCAAAGCTTCGGCTTATTTGCCCTTAGCCATGTTTTCCATTTCCTTGTTGAATGTATCCTTGAACTTTTCATAGTTATAGTCTGCTTTCAACTTTTCATTTTGAGAAAGACCTGAGTTATAGGCGTCAGCGATTTTGGAGCCGCTTAATTCAATGGCTACATAACTTACATATGTGCCATTTTCGCGCTGAGTCAGCTTCTCACAGATTTCTACAGCACCACGCAATTCTTGATCAACCACTGTGCGGGCCATTTCCTGAAAGGTCTCGGTAACTTCTTCTTTGTTATTAAATTCAGTTGAGTTTACATAGTTGTCACCAACAATTTTCATCGTGCTGCTAATTGTTTTGGCAAGTTCAGACTGTGCGTTAGAACGAGCTTTTTTCTTTGCAGTTTCGCGGTCACTACTTTCACCGGTAGCGGTGGCTCTGAATGCATCTTTGGTGCTTCGATACTCATCACCTGAGCAATATTCATTGATTATAACCTCACCTGTTGGCTTAGGTGTTTCTGCAGCAGCCTTTTTCTTTTTACAAGAGGTAGCCATCAACGATACAATGGCTACAAGCATTACGAAGGTAAAATAACGGGTTTTCATAGGAAGATAAATTAATTATTAATCGTGTTTGGTTTTGCTAATATAATTTCCACAATCATGCCAAAAGGCAAATAGTCTATAAAATTGCCTTAGTCAATTTAGGAATGGTCTGTTGTTCGATTTTCTCTTTGCCCTTTTTATAGGCCTCAATACTTGCAGCATCCTTATTTAACTGCAGGCCTTTCACCGAGGAAAGTGTTTCGCTGAATGCGATTTCCCCCGTCCTTCGATTCTTTACTACCATATTCATTTCCAAAAACGCCACAACAAAACCATTGGCCTGCCCTCCTTCCTTTGTGTTTGCATCCAGATTCACAAGATAATCGGCTTCAGCGGCACTGCCCGATATACGCAAACCTTTGGCAACCAACCCTGCAGAAACGGCACTCTGCAACACCTTGCCGCCGGAAGAATCCCCATAATTTGATTCGACGGACGTAATATGAAAGCTGGGAAGCAATGCTTCGATTGGAATAATTTTCTTCTCCGTTTTGAAAGATTGGATAAACCCATCCTGTACCTTTTGATCCAAATCCTGGACTTTCAATTTACTCAAATCAATTTCGATTGTTACCGCATTTCCCTGCATTGCGAAATTCACTTGATTGACCGGAATAGATGCGTGACCAACTTCAGTTGTGAGTACCTCTGAATTGTGTGGTCCTTGATTTTTTTCATAGCGATACCCCACGGTCAATCCCTTGACAGTTTGATTGTCCAGCATGAGGGTAGCTTGTAGCTCTTGAGAAAACCGGTTATCGGAATTAAGTACAACTTTGCTTTTATCAATCTTCAGCTGGAGATTGCCGCACATCCGCTGCATGGTGCTGAATATTTCATTATCCAGATAGACCATACCGGATGGCGCTTGATATTCGTTACTCTCATTCCAATATTCCTTCAGCGCAAAAATACTACGCATGTATAAGTCGAAAGCCGCAGTTACATTCGCGTTCTGCTCAGCTGTTATCCCTTTTTGATAAAAGTCATTTGCCAGATTCAACGCAGCGGTCTTCTTAGCCAATTTTTGGGATTGATATGTAGCCTTATTGATGCGGTAATAGACCCAAAACTCGTTTTTATTTTCCCACATTCCAGCAACTTCGTAATCTTCAATTTTCGCATCAGAGGAAGTTGAAACGTTAGAAATGAATTCCTCAGTAAAAGTCTTATTGACTTCCAACGAATTTAAAAATGTTTGCCCTTGCACTCGCACACTGATTTCAGATGCCATGTCATTGAGGGCGTTCTTCTTGGCAATCGTCTGATAATCGTATGGCTGAGCAAACTTGCTGCACGATCCTATTCCAATATAATAAGCTGAAGAGTGCGGTCTGTTTCCCACCCAATCAGGCGCAGGGGTTTCAATTGTTGAAAGGCTTCCGGCAGTTGAAGCTTCTTTCTTTTCCTTACACGAGGTAATGAGAATAAGAGTAATACCAAACAGCAGCAAGAAACTTCTCATTTCACTATCTCCTTTACCGCTTTATTAATTGCCTCTTTCAATTGACTTGAAACATTATCCAACAGCGAGTTTGAAAGTTCCGCCGAAGATTTCAAATCTTGCCTGGCCTCCATCATGGCCTGCAGCGCCCTGCGATCGCTTTGATTCATATTAGGTCCTCCCTGACCTGCCGGCCAAAGTGATTTTACATCGCCGTCGTATCGACCATAAATAACCTCATCAGCCAATGTCTTCTCGATAATTTGAGTTGCTATGATTTCTCCGGTCTTGATATTAGTGAGTCGATATTGAAACGAAATAGAACAAGAATTTACGTTGTAGTATTCCTTGTATTTCACGGGCCTGTACAGTGTTTGCATGTAGTATTTTCCATCAGTCCGGTTCAATACTTTTTCCTGATATGCAGCATAACCATCGCGCTCCTTGCTACGAAGAGTTCCTTTCACTTCGGAATAACTCAAAACCGTTCCGGTTAAAATTGCCTTGGCGCCAATCAGCTCCCCCGCAGCAACAACTGAATTTTCATCAATGACACCGGTCATCTGAAGTTTCTGCTCTGCCAATATTGTTTGAAGATTATCTCGATCAACCACATGAACGAACGGATCGTCGCTGTGAGTTAGTGCTTCAAGCGTATAGGCTGCCATCTTTGCATCCAACCCGGAAACTGAACTTGTGTTCTTAAAATCAATCAGCGCAATTGTAAATCTGCCCTTTTCAAGACACTCCTGCCTTAGTGATACTACATCCTTGTAGGTCGCCTTTCGCTGAATAGCCTTATCGAATTTTTCATAGCCCGCGCGATAATTTCCAAGCTCCAAGGCAATTTTCCCTTGCTGATACAATGGTTCCAGATAAGCAATATCTCCTAGGTCACCGGCATTCTTATAGGTTGAGTCAAGTCTCTTTATTTCCTCGAACCTCAGTTCAGCATCAGCATATTTTTTCTCTTCCAGGAGTCGGGTACCCTCATCATACAATGATTTCAGATATATGTTTTTCGAGCTCTGATAATCTTGTTCGTAAAAATCCGCAAGTAAAAGGGACACTCCTACGCTTTGAATTCTATCGCGGTAGCTGGTTGCACGTTGATAAGAATAGACAGCTGTTTTGTGGTCACCGAAATTTTTTTGCTTTGCGAAATCGTTTAGAAGATCATTAAGTACCAATTGTCCCGTGCGTTTCATTGCTATTTGCGCATCCACATTGGTACGTTTTCGCTGAAGGGCAATATAGTAGCTTTCAGCAGCCTCAGCAACCAGTCCGCCACCTTCCTGCTTAGAACCTATTTTATAGTAATGCTTGCTGCTATGGCACGAAGCCAATATCATTTCGCAAAAAACAAACATTATGAGTAGAAAACGATTCATTGCAGTGTAGTAATCAAGCAAATTACTTCGACTCTAGGTACTTGTTCAATTCATCTATACTTGACTCGAATTCAAATGCAGCATTCACCTCGTAATAGTCACCCTGATTGAAGCAGAAATCATACGCATACTTTGCATATTCAAGCTTGCTATCTTCAAAACTGAATAAACCCATTATCTCCACAATTTGGGAAGCGGTGAGGCAATTCGCTTTTGTCACCTGTTTAGCCACCGTCATTTTCGAGTCTTCAAAACTATTGGAGGAAATTGTATCCTTGGCCTTGGAGAAAGAGGCCGGAGCCATCGAGCTGGCGCAGCGACCGGCAGGCTTCGCAGGAGCAGGCGCTACGGCAGGCTTAGCAGCAGGACGAGCAGCTGGCTTGGGAGCCGGCTCTGCCTGGCTGCTTGTTGTGGTGGTTGTTGTTGTGACAGTCGTATGCTGCGTTTCCTGGATATCCATATTCATCGAACCTCCCAATTCACTTGCATTTATACTAATACCCATATTCACACCATCCACGTTGATTCCCATGGATACATTGCCTCCTGCGGGTTGAGTAGGTTGAGCCTTGGTAGTAGTAGTTGTTGTTTGTGTTACCGTGGTCTTAGTTGCAGGTTGCTCCTGAATTGAAATCGTCTGATTGATTTGCACATCATCTGACTCTTGTGTATCGTCCACTTCTGCAAAAGATTTTACCTCTGTATTAGAATTTGTGGTGGTTGAAGTGGATGTTCCTTCGCTTTGTCCATAGAAACGCAATACATACTCTCCCTTTTTATTTTTCTTTACAATATAAGTTACCTCAGCACCTGGCTGCACAGCAAAGTTTCCTTCTGCAAAATCTTTCAAGGAGGCATCTTCAAAATCGATTCGTGCCTGATAAAATTCAGAGGTCAATCCCTGGATTTTCACGTTCGGCTGGGGGGTGGCATTCTTTTTTTCTCCGTTCAGAAACACTGTAAACTTTTCGCCTGCCTCCGAGAAAACTACTGCAGAAGTCTGTGCATAAAGCTGTACAGATACCAAGAAGCTTAAAAGGATGGTAAAGGTATTTTTCATGAAATTGGGTTTTGGTTGATTATTTTTTTGTCTTACGAAGGCCATGCCAAAAATACTCAAATCATGTCAACCGAAAGCCGAAAACACAGCTAATTTTGACAACATAAAGGTCTATGAAAAATATTCTAATCATCGGAGCCGGCCGCAGTAGTGCCAATCTCATCAAGTATCTCCTTGAACATGCTTCAACTTTCGGTTGGCGCATTCGAGTTGGTGATATGGACGAGGATTTTGCTCGCCAAAAAATAGGAAGTTCAACATGCGGAGAGGCCTTCAGGCTTGATGCCTCCAACTCTGACCAAAGAAGAAGTGAAATTGAACAAGCTGATTTGGTGATTTCAATGCTCCCGCCTTCCATGCACATGGAAGTCGCCAAAGACTGTATTGAATTCGGCAAAAACGTAATCACGCCAAGCTACATCCCCGATGAGATGTGGTCGCTCGACGAAGCTGCCAAAAATCGCGGAATTGTAATTCTGAATGAGATGGGAGTTGACCCTGGCATCGACCATATGTCGGCCATGAAAATTATTCATCAGCTCAAAGCTTCCGGAGCAGAATTAGAATCCTTCGAATCGTTTACAGGAGGGCTGATAGCCCCGGAAAGCGATGATAATCCATGGCATTATAAAATAACATGGAATCCCCGCAACGTAGTTCTTGCGGGGTATGGCGGAACAGCTCGCTATAAAGAAGGTGGGCAAATAAAGCTTATACCCTATCAGCGATTGTTCGAGCGAGTTACACAAGTTGATCTTGGAAACGACGGTATATACGAGGGATATGGCAACCGTGACTCACTCAAATACCTCAAGCTCTATGGGCTTGAGAATATACCTACCCTATACAGAGGAACATTCCGTAAACATGGTTTTTGTGAAGCCTGGAATGCGCTTGTGCAGTTGGGCATTACCGACGATTCATTTTTGCTAGACTTTCCTGAACATATGACTTGGCGGAACTTCACCGAGTCTTTTCTACCCGCCGCTCCAGGGAATGCAATCGACCGCTTAAAAAATTATTTAACCGCGAGTGAAGACAGCCTAACTAAATTGGAGTGGTTGGGAATATTTGATGATATACCTATCGGACTTAAAAAAGGAAGTCCTGCCCAAGCACTGCAAAAGCTGCTTGAAAAGAAATGGATTCTTGGCCACGACGATAAAGATATGATTGTAATGTGGCATCGTTTCCGCTATCGGAAGAACAATCAGGTTATGGAATATCAGTCTAAGCTAATCACCATCGGCGACGACCCTATACATACTGCAATGTCGAAAACCGTAGGGCTTCCAATTGCCATTGCTGCAAAGCACATACTACAAGAGAATTGGAAATTAAAGGGAATCCACCTGCCCGTAATTCCTGAAATCTATAATCCAGTTTTAGAAGAATTAGAATCACTCAACATCCGTTTCTCTGAAACTGAAAGATCACTTTGATAATGTTGGCACGCATCAGCATTTGGCTCATACTAACCCTTCCCCTCGGCGGTATTGCGCAATCAGCCAAGTGCCCTAAAATTCCCGATAACTATGATTGGAATTCTGCACGCGACTATAAACGTGAAGAAGATTTGGTATTAAAAACGCTACAATGGCTGAACAACACGCCACTGAATAAAGATGCAGAAATGCGAGGCAAAGCAAACCTATTCGTAATGGAATGGATTTGTGGTAGTCCCCGCCTAAAAATATCAATCAACTCGGATAACCTACCCTTTTACAACGATTACCCTGACCTGCTCTTCCCGTTCGTTCATGGAATGGCACAATGCAAACTTGGAAAAAACGCCGAATGCAATGAACTTCAGTCGATGATTTCGGGTTTTAACGTTGTAGCATTCATGATTCAATCTGACGAAAAATTGAAAAAAATAAAAGCGCTCCAACCGCTTGTTAAAGCATATAAGAAAGGTAAAATGCAGGCCTACGTTGAATCAGTGATATCCAAATCCTCTCAAAAGTGAAAAAGTTCGACATCCCGGAGCAGTATAAATCTGCAATCATCGGAGAAATAAAAAATAGGCGCAAAATTGCAGATCCCCGAAAGCAGGATTTTGTTCCCAGCGAGCTGTCACTTGGAAATATCACCTTCATTTTTCCCCGACACTTTGGATTTTGCTACGGTGTAGAAAACGCCATAGAGCGGTCATATAAAGCCATTCGTGAAAATCCGGGCAAGCGAATTTTTTTGCTCAGTCCAATGATTCACAATCCCGCTGTCAATGAAGACTTGGCGGGATACGGCTTGCGATTCATTCTCGATACCGAGAGTCGTCAGCTTATTCCATGGTCGGAAATCAATTCAGAAGACGTGGTTATTATTCCTGCATTTGGAACAACCATCGAAACCGAAAAATTACTCCATGAAAAAGGAGTTGAACTCGCTCGTTATAATACAACTTGTCCCTTTGTGGAAAAGGTTTGGAAACGTTCCGCAGAAATCGGGCAGAACGGATTTACCATTATCATACATGGAAAATACAAGCATGAGGAAACTCGCGCAACCTTCTCACATAGCTATCAAAACGCACCTTCAATCATTGTGCGTGATTTGAAAGAGGTAGAAATAATTGGAAGCTATATGAAGGGTGCCATCGACAAATCAGCCTTCATGTCTCATTTTAAGGAGAAAGTTTCTGATGGCTTTGATCCTGAAAAAGATCTGCAACGCGTTGGTGTTGTAAATCAAACCACTATGCTTGCAACAGAGACTCAAGAAATTGCAGACTACTTCAAGCAAGTGATGATGATTAAGCATGGCGACCAGATCAAAGAACATTTTGCGGATACCCGTGATACATTATGCTACGCCACCAATGACAACCAACAATCAACGCTAGCCTCTCTCGATTGTGGGGCCGATTTAGCCCTTGTGGTTGGAGGCTACAACAGCTCAAACACATCGCAAATCGTTACAATTCTCGCACAGCGTTTTTCAACTTACTTCATTCAAGATTCGGGCGAATTACTTTCAGAGCAGACCATTCAACATTTTAATTACGAGCGACAAGAACTCATACAAACAGAAAATTGGCTTCCAAAAAAGGAGCAGCTGCGCGTGCTTATTACAAGCGGAGCCTCATGCCCTGATACCGTTCTCGAAGAAGTTATTGCGCGAATTATTCATTTTCGCCCTGCGATAATATCACCCGAAGAGGCCCTTGTTCATTTTATGCCCACGAAGGCATAACAACTCGTTTTAGAAACGTATAGTAAGCCTTAGCTTTGTGCAGACTATTCAAGAATACTGCATGTCAGACCTCATTAAGTTATTACCGGAAAACGTAGCGAACCAGATTGCCGCAGGCGAGGTGGTTCAGCGACCTGCATCGGTAGTAAAAGAGTTAATGGAAAATGCTATAGATGCAGGGGCCACATCCATAAAACTTTATGCGAAAGATGCCGGTAAAACCTTGATTCAACTTACCGATAATGGTAAAGGCATGAGCACAACGGATGCTCGATTGTGTTTTGAACGACATGCAACATCAAAGATCACGAAGTCTGAAGATTTATTTCAAATTCAAACCAAAGGTTTTCGCGGAGAAGCACTTTCAAGCATAGCGGCAGTGGCGCAAGTTGAGATGCGCACTCGAAGACCGGAAGATGAAGTCGGCACACAAGTAACCATTGAAGCTTCGAAAGTTCAGCAGCAAGAGCCGGTGCAATGTCATGAAGGCACTACTTTCTTCGTCAAGAATTTATTCTACAACGTTCCTGCGCGCCGCTACTTTTTAAAGAGCGATGCTATCGAACTTCGACACATTATCGACGAGTTTCAGCGTATTGCGCTTACACATCCAGAAGTCGAGTTTCAATTCACCCACAATGGAGCGGAAGTATTCATGCTTCCTGTGAGCAGCCTGCGTCAGCGTATTGTGCATGTATTCGGTGCGAAGTACAATGAGAAGTTGGTACCTGTAGAAGAGCAAACGGACATCGTTTCAGTATCCGGATTTATCGGAAAACCGGAAACAGCGCGAAAGACACGCGGCGAACAATTCTTCTTTGTGAATCGTCGTTTTATTAAGAATACATACCTCAATCACGCTGTCACGAGCGCTTTTCAAGATTTGATTGCTCAAGGAAATTTCCCCATGTATTTGTTATATCTGGAAATCAATCCCGATCAAATTGACATCAATATTCATCCTACGAAAACTGAGATTAAATTCCAGGACGACCGCGCAGTCTATGCCATCATACACGCTGCTGTTCGAAGAGCATTAGGTAAATTCAGCATTGCGCCCAGCATTGATTTTAATCAGGAAACATCCATTCCCATTTCACCAATGCGAGCCGGTGCTGATATTCAACCGCCCAAAATTGATATCAACCCCGCATTCAATCCGTTTGGAACTGATACCGCTTCATCCAACAGATCTATGAATTTACGCGGTTGGTTTGATCGCAAGGAAAGCGGAGCGTCGGGTTGGCAAGACTTGATGGAGGTAGCAGCCCAAATCGAAAATATTGAAAAAAAGAATGCGTCACTCGAACTGGACGTGCACGATGAAATGCTGTTCATTCAGCATAACCGTAAATATTTGATTTGTTCAAATGGGGAGCGAATGCTCATAATAGACCAGCAACGTGCTCACCAGCGAATCCGATTCGAGCAACTATTGCAATCGATGGATAGTGGCAAAGTTGCTGTTCAACAATGCCTTTTCCCCGAGACTCTTGAACTTACCTCAGATCAATGGGTCATGGTCGATAACTATCACGTCGAATTGGAATCGGTTGGATTCCAATTCACCCACTCTTCACCCCCAACAATCGTCATCGAAGGAGTGCCTGCGCATTGCGCCCAATTAGCAGCAGGCATACTATTCACCGACGCTATTAGTGTGCTTGACAATGAAGTAGAAGATTCAACCTCCGCCCGTGAAATTCTCTGCTGGAAAATGGCATCTTCAGGTGGAATCCGCTACGGACAAATGCTAACGATACCTGAAATGGAATCCCTATTTCAGCAGTTGATGCTTTGCAATCAACCCTATTACTGGCGCAATCAAAAACCCATTATTGTTCAAATGGATTCACAGCAACTTTCCGCATACTTTAACTGATTATGTTTGACAGACTCCCGGTAGTTACAAAAAATATTCTTCTCGTCAATATTGTATTGTTTCTTGCATGTCAGGCATTTCCGGTATTGGATGAGCAGTTAGCTGTATTTTATTTCGATAGCGCACACTTCCGACCATGGCAAATTATTACTCACATGTTTATGCATGGCAGTTTCATGCACATCTTTTTTAATATGTTCGGAGTTTACATGTTTGGATCTGTTATAGAAAGTTACTGGGGCCCTAAAAAATTTCTGTTGTTTTACATATTGAGCGGCATTGGTGCACTTGCATTGCATGAATTAATTGCCTGGCAGCAAGTTCACAGTGCCCTGCAATCACTGCCTCCATCCGTTGCCGAGGGGATACTGAATGGGATGGTTGACAAAGTCGATACGCGTTACATTGAATCGGCACAAGCGCTTTACAACGTCATCAACATCCCACTAGTTGGCGCTTCCGGCTGTTTATTCGGACTGCTTATGGCATACGGATTTATGTTTCCCAATTCTGAGTTGATGCTCATGTTCATACCATTTCCAATTAAGGCCAAGTATTTCGTTATCGGCTATGGGGTCATTGAATTGCTGCAAGGTTTATCAAATCGCGCAGGTGATAATGTAGCTCATTTCGCTCACATCGGCGGAATGATTATGGGCTACATCCTGCTGAAGTATTGGCAGAAGCAAGGCAAACTGTATTCATAATTCCACTATGCAGTCATCCATGTTTACACGCATTCGGAAAGGAGACCCAGTGATGATGCTCATTGGCATCAACTTAATTGTATTCGTAATCATTCAATTTCATCTCCTGAGGCTATACGTTACCGGCAATAAAGCTGGCGTTCCCTGGGGCGAAGACCTCATGCTCGCTGCAAGCTCATCATTGGACACCATGGCTCACCGCCCATGGAGTTTGATCACTCATATGGTAGCGCATATTCAACCAGGACATTTCCTTTTCAATATGATTGCACTCTACAGCATGGGCAAACTTTTTTCGACGATGGTATTACCGCGAAAAATTTGGTGGGTGTATTTGATGGGCGGTATTTGTGGGTATTTGTTATTCATTGTGAGTTTTAGCGAATCGGATGTTTTGAGCGCCGGACGTAACCATTTCATACTTGGTGCATCGGCGGCTGTAATGTCCATTGTAACTGCTACAGCTACCATTCAACCCCGCCGCGTTGTTTATCTCTTCAATGCCATTCGCTTAGAACTCATCTGGCTTGCTATCCTGTTGTTCGTGCTTGATCTCGCCAGTATCCGCTCGGGAATAAACAGCGGTGGACATATTGGACATCTTGGCGGGGCGCTATTCGGGATTCTATTTGGCCTGTTCGAACGAGCAGGTATAAGGAGTATTAGCGACATTGGCCGATTCATTCGACTCATCTCTCAGCGCACTAAAATGGGTGTAGTGCGCGGACACAGCCGACCCAAAACAGATGACGAGTTCAATACGGAACGTGCTGATCGCCAAAAGAAAATTGACGAGATATTGGATAAAATCGGACGATCAGGGTATGAAAGTTTAAGTCAAGCAGAAAAAGATTTTTTGTTCAAACATTCACAGAAATAGTCCACCCTCAGGTTAAGTCGCCCTTTATTTTTGAACCATGCATTCAAATGCAGCCGACCCAAAGAGAAAATCGCACACCAATTGGCTGGTGATGTTGTTCAATAGTTTTGCTGTTCTAGCCTTACTACTTTCCTATTCGGCAGCAGCTTTCTCACCATCGGCATTAGGGTACATCTCATTGTTTGGTCTGGCTTATCC
>JAURKF010000150.1 GCA_030831885.1 Flavobacteriales bacterium | reverse complement strand
GTGGATGGCAATTGCTCGCTATGCTCACAAGAATTTTGAAAAGGAGCGAGTTGTCTTGGTGGACTCCAAGGTAATCGATGATCGTAAGCTGGTAGAATCATTCAAGGAGGAATGGGTTAAGATAACGAAGGATAGCTTGAAAAAAATTGTTGTTTGCGATGATGTTGCCAATTTGAAATTGGCTCAAGCATTACCTGTGGGCAAATGTTTGGTGGCGGTGCCAACAAACGACAAGAAGGTTATTGCTGCTGTTTTCAAGGCATTAGGTGCCCGGACGGATGTGGATGTGATTGGTTTGGAGTCGTGGGATGATATGGAGTCAATTTCTACGGAGATTCGCAATAAATACCACGTAAGTTTTCCAAAGCAAATTTTTCCGGATCCCAATCAGCCGGCCGGTGCTCGCTGGCAAGAGGGCTATCGTCGCAAGTATAAAACAGAGCCCATTGATTTTTCCTACACCGGATATGATGTGACCCTTTACTTTGGTTGTGCATTGATGACCTATGGCTCGAACTTCCCGTCTCATTTTTCAGAAGTGAAGGCCAACACAATCGGTTCTGAATTCCGCTTCTTCCGCACTTCAGCGGGTAGCGGTTTTGAAAACGCCTCCATCAATATCGTGCGAACTGATAACTATCAATTGTACAAGGTTGATTGATTTCAATTCCATGACATTTTTCGCGGGCGCCCCTCGCTAATCTTGCCTCCAATAACAATGAATGGTATGGTCGATAAAAATCGAATTGCAGACGAGTTTCGTTTGATTCAAGATGAAATATGCAGAGGACTGGAGGCAGAGGATGGTCGTTCTAAATTTCAGGAAGACGCTTGGTCGCATACTACAGGTGGTGGTGGAAGAACGCGCGTTATCGAGCGGGGAAATGTGATTGAGAAGGGTGGAGTCAATTTCAGTGCAGTGGAGGGAAAACTCCCTCCGTTCATGAAGGACAAAGTGAGCGCCGAGGCTACTTCTTTTTTCGCAACAGGTGTCAGCATTGTTATTCATCCGCAGTCGCCGATGGTCCCCATCATTCACATGAATATCCGCTATTTCGAAACCGATGCAGGCGACTGTTGGTTTGGAGGTGGCATTGACCTCACGCCCATCTATGTCAATGATCAGCAGGCGCGCTTTTTTCATGAGTGCATGAAGAATGTGTGCGATGCATTCAATGCTGAGTACTATCCGAAGTTCAAGCAGTGGGCCGACGATTACTTTTATATAACGCATCGTCACGAAACGCGCGGTATTGGAGGCATTTTCTTCGATTATTTGCGACCTCAGACGGGAACAACCAAGGAGCAGCTTTTTGAATTTGTTGCCTCCGTTGGAAGAACTTTCTTGAAGGCCTATTTGCCAATTGTAAAGGAGAACAAGGAAATTGCTTTCAGCGAAAGCAACAAGCAGTGGCAATTGCTTCGAAGAGGTCGTTACGTAGAGTTTAATCTTGTATATGACCGTGGTACTCGTTTCGGATTGGAAACCGGAGGACGCATCGAGTCCATTTTAATGAGTCTGCCCGAACACGCATCGTGGGTGTACAATCATGTCCCCGGAGATGATACGCCCGAGGCTGACACAATCAGTAAGCTGCGAAAGGGCTTCAATTGGCTAGAAGATTCAATGGCCTGATTACATATGGTATATAGGAAATAAAAAAGGGCCTCGAAGGCCCTTTCTTTTTATGAAGCTGTTCTTTTAAATGCGATTGTCCACCTCTTCAACACCGGGAAACTTTCCTTTGTTGAAAATGAACTCACCGTCACCGAGTTCGGTGCTGGTCTTGAAGTTCTTCAACTTATAGGTCATGGTAGCGTTGTCGCGTGTTTTAATTTCGACTTTAGTCACTTCCATTTTAGCCTTATCGATGTTCAGAATAACCGTATGGTACGCTTTGCTCTTCGCATCGTTGGGATAGAGAGCAATCTGATAGCAAGCAACACCGTCGATGGTCGCACTTGCGTTCTTCATTTCGTGCTTGAAGTTCTTTTCCCAAATGGTAAACATTTCTGAAGGATCAAATCCACCGTCCTTCACGTCGGCAAGGTTATCGATGGTCACTTCATTGTTCTCTTTGTTATAATTCCAAACGGTTTTTCCATCGCACCAGATTTGATAACTACTCATCGAAACATAGTACTTGGAACCTTTCACCTTCACATTCCCGTTGAGGGTTTGGTTGGTAGAAGTTTTAGGATTGTTGAGCGTGTAAGTGAAGTCGGCTGTTATGGTCTTGAAAGTTTTAGCCTTTGCCGACAATTTGTCGAGAATGTCTTTCGATGTTTGCGCCTGAAGAGACGAGGTAACGGCTACTCCAAGAGCCAGAAAAATCATGAATAACTGTTTCATTGAGTAATAAATTAAGCGTTCGAAGCGCCCGATTTCAAGAATTGGTCCAAAGAAATTTCGTCGGCAAATAAAACTTTGCGAGCTCTGCCTCCATCGAAAGGACCAATTATTCCTGCGGCTTCCAACTGATCGACCAATCTTCCGGCGCGGTTATAACCCAGTTT
>JAURKF010000149.1 GCA_030831885.1 Flavobacteriales bacterium | reverse complement strand
TGCCATACTTACGCATTAATTCACCCATTACCACAACAGGATCTTCGTTGGCCTCAAGCACCTGCTCAAAGCACCACAAAAAATCCTTGGGCATCCAAACTAACTGGCGATGAAAATCATCTAAATTATCAGGTTCCAATACAAGCGCAGTGTAACTTATATCGCGCTCAAAATAAACTTGCAATCTCTCAAAATTGATTTTAATTCTCCCATTACGCAATAAGGTATTGAGGTGAGCAATAAGAACGGAGCCTACCGGAATCTGTTCGGCATTCAACTTTAGAAAATGTGACTGCACCAAGATGCGCTTTTCATGCTCACTAAATTCATAGTAAACGGTTGCAGAATGACCATCCGCAAGATCAAAACCAGATTCAACAAAGGATTGATCATTCGAGATACGATAACGCAACTTGTTTTCATCTAGATAATTTAAAAATAACCGACAAGCAATGCGGCGTGTAGCCTTCTCACTAGAGATTATGGCCAACTTGTAATACAAGCGACGTAAGAGGGTTCTAACTTTCTTCATTTATACTGATTTAATTAAGTTCTATCTAAGTCTTGATTTACGCTGGATGAATCCGTCGATTCGGTGAGGGGCATGATTATCCGAAAAGTCAAATGTCTTGCCACCTGACAAAAGATGTCAAGCTCTAACATAGGTTATTCATGCTAATAACACTTAGGTTCGAAGTGATATCATGCGAATAATATCAGTCAAATTGAACTTTATGCAATCACTTATTTTCTATGAACAACTAAAAGAGAGCAGACAGAATTTCAGATTTTAATTCAAATGGCCGACAATTAGTCCTGCCATCATAAATACATTTCTGGATTTTTCATTCGTTTTGTCTTTTCCCATCCACATTCTGCATCTGATTCTGGAATATGCAGAATCAGATACAGAAGCAGAGTGAGAAACAGATTGAAAATGAAGCATTGCATCACAAACGAGCAACAATATCAAGCACTTTGTGTCGTATGATTTCCTCTTCCTGGCCGCTATACACAGGGCGGTAAACAGCTTCACTTCCTATCAACGTCCTTTCATTGTCTATAACAGCAGCCATTAGCAAAAAGTTTAGCGCATTTATTTTCTCGAGGTTGAGCCGGTCCTCTTCACTTTTGGGGCGGAACAATTCGTTGTGCTCCATACCGCGCAGGCGCTCCTGCACTTCAATCCGCTTAAGCTCTACTTCGAGTAGTTCGAGTTCTTTTTTGGGCTGGGGTCGCTTAGCGACGGGGATAGTGTTTTTCGTGGTCATTTGTTTAAGGTATATAATTAAAAAAAGCTTCAATTCAGGAAATACACTAGTCGGTCAACCTGTATGCACAGTTCAACGATACCCATTCGAGTTCAATCTTCGTTTTGTATTTCCGCAGGGGGCAGTCTAAGCCTTGAAATATGCCGCTTCGCTTTCTTAATTGTCATTCCATCCCACAATGCTGCGGCTCTGAAAGCGTTAGCGCATTAATACTTGTGAGTGATAAAGCGAATTCGTTTCAGTTCTACAAATGTTTGATTGAAGAGGAGCTAAATCCTAAAATTTCCTTGAGAAAAAATGAACATGTGTATAATTTAATTCGATTCAAAATCGACGAGGGGTGTTGATTATTTTTTTCGAGCCAACTGACTCGAAATTGCATTTTTTATCGTATAGGTCATCGCACAATTCTGAATTTCTCCGGATCGGTCTCATAGAAAAACCCACGCATCAACAAAAAGTACGTTCCCACCGGTAGGTCACTAACATCAAACTCGTGATTATCCCCGGATCCATAAAACGTTTTCACTTGATGTCCCATGATATTGTAAATTAAAATTGGACCCGGCACTCCGTTATAATCGACGTGAATGATATCATTCGCCGGATTGGGATACAACTGAATTAGTTCTACCGGCTCGAAAGGTCGATTCAAGAATCTCCTCACGCGATATACAATCGTGCCTATCAATACCACAGTAAGAAAGGCAATCAGCTTGGTGGGTAACTGGGCTGCCAACATAGACTCATGCTCTAAATCAGATTGGGCAAACGTATAGCTGGTGCTCATTGTGGAGCACAAAAAAACAAGTATTCTTCTCATGAATTAATGAATAGTTTATGTCCTAAAAACAAACTCTCTGTCGAGCGGGATTCGATATACTCCGGCACCATTGTTTTCGGGGATATAATGCCGAGCAAGTTCCTCACCGAGCGCTTCTGTGAACTTCCGTTTGATGCGTGATAGCGTAATAAAGCGGGCATTCTCCTGCAAGTTGCAAAGCGCTTCAACCGTGCGCTCATGTGCGCTCGCATTGCCTTGCGTTGCAAACTGTGAATAATAAATAAGCAATTGATTCCTCTCCGCATCCAGCCGATTCAACTCAATACCTTCTGGCCTCTCAAGCAGCAGATGATACAACGCACGCTCCAGCGGATTCAAGCGCACTTCTAGTCCGCCGGAATCCAGAAGGAACAACTTCATAAGCGGCCCTCTCACCTCGAGTCGACTCGCCTGCTTGAGGAAATCGGTTCGCTGTTTCCAAGTAAGTCCGCTGCGCACATGATCCATAATGTGAAAAGCCTGACGAACGATGGTCGGATTCACATCGCGCTTCTGCAGTTGATTCAGACACTCAGGACATACATCCCCTGTGCGAATCTTCAAGGTAACCTCATTCTTATCGCGACAGAAATCGTTCATGCAACCGATGGGTTTATCGTGCAGCAAGGCATTGGCATCACTCCACGAATCGAACATACGCTTCCGCAATAGCCATGCTGCAACTTCATAAGCCAGCGGCAACCGTTGCTCAACGTTGTTGCCGAAGAAGCGAGACCACTGCGATGTTTGAATAAAGAAATTGTTGGCTCCTTCTTGAGCAGAACCAAACCAATTCATTTCATTACCATATTCCGTTAGAAGTATCACGGAATCCGCATCAGGTAATCCCTTCTTTGCGCGATATTCAATACACATTGAAAATAAATCATCCCACGTATAGGCAATTTCCCATGGCTGCACTATGGGTTCGCTGAAAGAACATAAATAGGCAAAATCGAGTGGGATTATCTGATCATAATTCACTATTTCCCCCTCCTCAAAGCCACGCTCGTGAACAGCCATGTCTTCACCCGCAATAAAATTCATGGGACCCGGAGAACGCTGCAGAATTGCCAATAAGTCGGCGTAAACATCGGCATTAACCAAATTATCGCGAATGATGTGGATGTTCATTGATGGTTTTAAATTAGAATGTTCAATGATAGCAGAATCTTTTTAAATCGAGCTTAGAATCAGCTGTTGAAATGGCACATTTTAGAATTTTGCTGAATATGCAACCATAAAATCATTGTTCGCTGACTCATTATTTCTTCAATTTAAATTGAACATAGAGTTTTTTGGGTGCCCTAGTGAAATATTTAAATAAAGCAGGGCACAGCCACATTTGATTAACATCCTCGTGGTTTCTAAATCCGGGGTCCGAGGCGACAGTGTACAAGCTTCCGCCAAACGCCTTCTTTTCGTAAAAAAGCACATGCTGTTGTCCCATAAAGGGCGCGGCGGAAAAAACGAGTGAAAATCCCTTTCGCCCTAAAGCCAGCTTACCCATTTTGCCGAGTATGTAGTCGATGAAATCATCGGCTCCGGCTACGAAAGGCTCTTTTACCAAACCCTTTTCTTCCTCATCGAAGAC
>JAURKF010000148.1 GCA_030831885.1 Flavobacteriales bacterium | reverse complement strand
GTGAAAAACAGCTAATCCTTTGATGAAAGAATTTGGAAAGATGGCCCATCGCCATCTTTCTTCATTTTTGGCCACATGCTTCAAGGAAAGAAAATAATCGTCGGTGTTTCAGGCAGCATTGCTGCATACAAAGCGGCATATTTGGTTCGGCTGCTTGTTCAGGCGGGTGCCGAGGTGCGTGTTATGCTAACCAACGGAGCGCTTGAATTTGTGACTCCCCTCACGTTTGCTACACTTAGTAAAAATCCGGTTCATTCTGATTTTACTGAAAACAGGGAAAATGGGGTTTGGGTGAATCACGTTGATATGGCCTTGTGGGCCGATATGATTGTGATGGCACCGCTTACAGCCAACACGCTGAGCAAGATGGCGCATGGCCAATGCGATAGCTTTTTTATGGCTGTGTACATGAGCGCGCGATGTCCTGTGTTTTTCGCACCCGCTATGGATCATGACATGTTCTTACATGGTGCAACAGTTGAGAATATTGAGAAACTTATTTCGTTCGGACATCATTTGCTTGCCCCTGGTGAGGGTGAGTTAGCTAGTGGGCTTATTGGAAAGGGTAGAATGGCAGAGCCTGAAGAAATTGTGGGTTCTATCGTTTCCCAATTAACTGCTCAAAGCCCCCTTCATGGAAAGCACATATTGGTAACCGCAGGACCAACCTATGAAGCAATAGATCCCGTTCGTTTCATCGGTAATTACTCGACAGGAAAAATGGGGTTTGCTCTTGCTGAGGTGTTGGCCAATATGGGAGCGCGTGTCACGCTCGTGACGGGGCCCACAAATTTGAACATACAACATCCGCTGATTCATCGTTTGGATGTTTCTTCCGCAGCGGAAATGCTGGAAGCATGCATTCCTGCATTCGATAGTGCTGATGGCGCTGTCTTGGCTGCTGCAGTGGCTGATTATATGCCGGAAGAAACTATGCCTGATAAGATTAAGAAAAGCGAGAAAAATTGGTCACTAGCGTTGGTGAAGACCCCCGATATCGCCATGGCTTTAGGCGCGAGAAAGCGCGAAAAACAATGGTTGGTTGGCTTTGCGTTGGAAACGAACGACGAATTGAAAAACGCCACATTGAAGTTAGAGCGCAAAAATTTAGATTTGATTGTACTGAATAGTTTGCGCGATGAAGGGGCGGGTTTTGGCACAGACACGAATAAAATCACCTTAATTTGGCGCGACAATAAAACACGTGAATTCGGGTTGAAGCCCAAGTCGCAAGTTGCATCCGATATAGCACATGCTATTGTAGAATTGATGAACACATGAAAAGAAGTGTAATCGTATTTCTGTTGATTGTTTTTTCCTCTTACGCTTTGCGGGCGCAAGAATTGAACGCTACCGTGAATGTGCTGATACCTCAGCAAGTAACATCACCGCCAGAGCTTTTCAACACGATGAAAAGCACTATAACCGAATTTTTAAACGGTCGAAAATGGTCGAAAGACACCTGGCAAACGAGCGAGCGAATTCAGTGCACGTTTCAAATTACCATTGAACAGCAAGTCGATAACCGATCGTTTAAAGGGAGTCTGCAAGTGACGAGTGGCCGGCCGGTTTATAATTCGGATTACAAAACATCGGTTCTAAATATCAACGACCGAGATTTCGAGTTTGTGTTTCAGGAAAATACGATGATTCAATGGAGTAATGATCAGCATCGCGACAACTTGAGCAGTGTGCTTGCTTTCTATGCCAATCTGATTTTAGCAATGGATTATGATTCCTTCGCTATGGAGGGAGGAACGGATCATTACCTGACTTGTCAGACCATTATAAACAACGCTCAAAATGCCGCCGAGCCGGGGTGGCGTAGTAATGAGAAGGGACGTCAAAATCGCTTTTGGTTTATTGAGAATATCTTATCTCAAACGTTCAAGCCGATTCGTGAATTTCTCTATAACTATCATCGAAAGGGATTGGATAAATTGTATTTGGATCAACAGGCTGCAATTGAGCAAATGAGCGCAGCCATTGACGGCTTGCAAGATGTGCATCGCATTAAGCCTTCCTCTTACAATATGCAGGTGCTATTCTATGCCAAGTCTGATGAGATAGTCAACATCTACAAGCCTCGAGGCTTGGATGAGAAAAAGATGGTTGCTGAGACATGCAAATTGCTGGATCCCGGCAACATTGCAAAGTATGAAAGAATTCTACAATAGGTAATTGCTTTTGTGAGATGTGGAAAAAAAACGCATCTGATTAAAAGTTGGTCTGCAGTAATTGAAATTGCTTCGCTTACTTTGCTGAAGTCTAGATAGACTTATGCTCACATTTCTTCATATTCAGAATTATGCCCTCATTGATGAACTGACCATCGATGTGTCTTCAGGTTTTACAGCCATCACAGGTGAAACCGGGAGCGGTAAATCGATATTGCTTGGCGCTTTTGGGTTGTTGTTGGGTGAGCGCGCCGATGTAAAATCCATGCGTCAAAGCGACTCTAAGTGTGTAGTAGAAGCCACCTTCGATCTTCGTAATTGCGATTTGCTATCGTTTTTTGAAGATCACGATTTGGACTTTGAGCATCAAACAGTGGTTAGAAGGGAAATTGCCTCCGGTGGCAAGAGTCGTTCATTTGTGAATGATACGCCGGTTCAATTGAATGTGCTTAAAATGTTAGGAGCTCGCTTAGTCGATATTCATAGCCAACATGAAAATTCGATGCTGTCCGAGCGCTCTTTCCAGTTTGAGATAGTGGATGCTTTCGCCGAAAATTCTGAATTGCTGAAGAACTATAAATTGGAATTTAAACGCTGGAACGAACTAAGGGCTGAGTATAGCGAATTGACGGAACGACTCGGCCAATGGCAGCAAGAACAGGACTATGTGCAATTTCAGTTGCAGGAATTGGAACGGGCCGAATTGGAACAGCTGAATCAAGATGATTTGGAGTCGGAGTTGAACACCTTGCAACATGCCGAGCAAATCAGACAAGCCTTGTTCAGTGCGGGCGACATTCTCGATGGTCCGGAGCAATCGGTGATGTCACGCTTATCGCTTGCGAAATCGCAAATCGGAAAGGTGAGTGCCCATGCCTCGATATTGCAGGAGTTTCTATCTCGCCTAGAAAGTAGTTCTATTGAATTGCGTGAATTAACACGCGACCTGGAGTCATATGCGGCGGGAGTTTCGGTAGATGAGCGCAAGGCCGAACAATTGGGCGAGCGCTTATCCCTGGTGTATCTGCTCCAGAAGAAACATCGCGTGCAAACGGTTGATGAATTGCGCGTCTTATTGATTCAACTTAAAGCACGTGCATTTTCATCGGATGAACTAGAGCAGCGCCTGAGCGCTTGTGATCAAGAACGTTCGGAATGTGAGGTTGAGCTTTCTCGTATTGCTGACGAACTGAATAACGCCCGCTTGCGCGGTGCGAAGCGTGCCGAAGATGAAATGCAGGGATACTTCAGTAGGCTTAGTATGGAGCATGCCGAAGTGAAGCTGCAGTTGGAGTTGAAGGATGAGTTTGATGCCTGGGGAAGAAATCAACTTTCATTTTTATTCAAGGCAAATAAGGGGGGGCAGTTTCAGCCTATTCAAAAGGTGGCAAGTGGTGGCGAAATATCACGCGTAATGCTTGCTATAAAAGCCTCAATCAGTAAGCATAAGCAGTTACCCGTTTTGATTTTGGACGAAATTGATCAAGGCGTGAGCGGTGAGGTAGGACTGAAAATTGGATCCATACTTAAAGAAATGACCTCAACGATGCAGTTGTTAGTTATTACCCATCTTCCCCAAATAGCAGGCAAAGCGGAGCATCATTGGAAGGTTTCAAAGGCAGCAAAGGAAGACGCTACTATTACTTCGGTTGAATTGATTTCCGGAGAGCAGCGCGTGAATGAACTCGCTGAAATGCTCGGCGGAAAAAAGAAGTCTGCGGCAGCTCTTGCCAATGCCAAGGAACTATTGACCTAAAATTCTGCGTTGAGTGGCGT
This sequence comes from Flavobacteriales bacterium, assembly GCA_030831885.1. The sequence continues at coordinate 1,039 of JAURKF010000148.1, read as the reverse complement.
GCGTGGAAATGGAATCACGTCGCGTATGTTTCCCATTCCTGTTACAAACATGATTAATCGTTCGAAGCCCATTCCGAAACCGGCGTGTGCGCAGGTCCCGAATTTGCGCGTTTCCAGATACCACCAAATGTGATCCTCCGGGATGTTGAACTGGGCGCACTTTTCACGCAGCACATCATAACGCTCTTCTCGCTGTGATCCACCAATGATTTCACCAATGCCCGGAACTAATATATCCATCGCGGCCACAGTTTGTCGGCCTTGTGAATCCGGCTCGTTCATGCGCATATAGAAAGCTTTGATGGCAGCGGGATAGCCGGTAATGATAACCGGTTTTTGGAAATGCTTTTCTACTAGGTAGCGTTCGTGCTCGCTCTGCATATCAATTCCCCATTCAACAGGATACTTGAACTTCTTCTTCTTGTAGTGATTCGATTGCAATAAGATATCAATGGCCTCGGTGTAACTGATACGTTCGAAGTCGTTGTTCACAATCATATTCAAGCGCTCGAGCAAGGGCATCGATTGGCGCTCTTCTGTTGGCTTCTGTTTGTCCTCGTTGGTTTCCCTTTCTTGCAAAAATTCGAGGTCTTCTCGACAATGATCGAGTGCATATTGAATGCAAAACTTGAGGCATGCTTCGCCCAAATCCATATTATCGCGGATGTCGTTGAAAGCAACCTCGGGTTCTATCATCCAGAACTCTGCAAGGTGTCTGCTTGTATTCGAATTTTCTGCTCGGAAGGTTGGACCGAAAGTGTACACTTTTCCGAGGGCAAGTGCAGCTAATTCGGCCTCTAATTGACCACTTACCGTGAGGTTGGTTGCCTTTCCGAAGAAATCTTCGGAGTGATCCACTTTACCAGCCTTGGCAATTTCGTCGAGGTTGAGATTGGTAACGCGAAACATTTCTCCTGCCCCTTCTGCATCGCTGCCGGTAATGATGGGCGAATGCAGGTAATAAAATCCACGATCGTTAAAGAACTTATGAATGGCAAACGCCAGGTGATGACGAATGCGGAAGACGGCTCCAAACGTG
>JAURKF010000147.1 GCA_030831885.1 Flavobacteriales bacterium | reverse complement strand
TGTTGGCATTCGGAATATAAATGCCGCTTTCCACAATGGCTGTGCTCACCAACACATCAAATGCGCCCTCAATGAAGCTCGACATAACTTCTTCCAATTCTTCACCTTTCATTTGGCCATGTGCTGTTGCAACTCGGGCATCAGGACATAGTCGCTGAATCATACCTGCGACCTCTTTCAGGTTTTGCACGCGATTATGCACGAAAAATATTTGGCCACCACGTTGAATTTCATAACTGATGGCATCACGCACAATTTCCTCGTTGAACGGGAGCAACTCCGTTTGTATCGGATGCCTGTTTGGAGGCGGTGTTTGAATAATGGATAGATCCCGGGCACCCATCATCGAGAACTGAAGTGTTCGCGGTATGGGTGTGGCAGTGAGCGTCAGCGTATCAATATTGGCGCGAAGTGTTTTGAGTTTGTCCTTGGTAGCCACTCCGAACTTCTGTTCCTCATCGATGATGAGTAATCCGAGATCTTTGAATTTGACTTTGGGTGCAACCAGAGCGTGAGTTCCAATGATGATGTCTATTTCACCACGTTCAAGTTTTTTAAGCGTCTCCGTTTGTTGTTTGGCGCTCTTGAATCGATTGATGTAATCTACGGTAACAGGAAAGTCTTTGAATCGGGCTGCAAAGCTCTTGTAATGTTGAAGTGATAAAATGGTGGTTGGAACGAGCATAGCCACTTGCTTGCCATCAGTTGCAGCCTTAAATGCTGCTCGCATTGCAATTTCGGTTTTGCCGAAACCTACATCGCCACATACTAATCTGTCCATCGGGGCTTCTGCCTCCATATCTTCTTTTACCGCCTGCGTAGCCTTAAGCTGGTCTGGCGTGTCTTCATACATGAAAGATGCTTCCAATTCATGTTGCATATAGCCATCCGTTTGGAAAGGGTGGCCCTTCGTTGCCTTGCGTTTAGCGTAAAGTTGTATGAGGTCGAAGGCGATTTCTTTCACCTTCGTTTTCGTTTTCCGTTTTAAAGTTTGCCATGCATTGCTGCCCAACTTATCCATACTGGGTGCAGACCCTTCTTTCCCTACAAACTTGGAAATGCGGTGCAATGAGTGAATACTAACATAGAGGATATCGCCGCCCTTGTAGGTGAGGCGAATTGCTTCTTGTTCTTTACCATTAACATCAATCTTTTGCAACCCTGAAAATTGACCTACACCATGATCGATATGCACTACGTAGTCGCCCGGCTGCAGCGACATAATTTCTTTTATCGTGAGTGCTTCTTTGTTTTTCTTAAATCCTTCTTTTAAACGGAAACGGTGGTATCGCTCGAAAATCTGATGGTCGGTATATACCAGCAGTTTGTTTTCCTTATCCATGAATCCTTCGGAAAACTCCACAGTGAGCGGAGTAAAATGGATTGCATGGTCTTTATCCGAGAAGATTTGGTATAGTCGTTCGATTTGCTTGGGTTGTCCCGCGGCAATTGCATTTGTGTAGCCATTTTTGGCATTGTTGGCGAGGTTTGAACTTAGCAAATCGAAGTTTTTATTGAAGGCAGGTTGAGGTTCCATGTCGAATTGCACAATGGTGCCCTCAGCAAATTTGCGCTGCGAGCCGAACTCGATAATGCGCCTGCTTTGAAGTGTTTCAATCAAAGCATGCTTGTCTGTAAACAATTGTTGCGGTGGCGTGCGTTCAAAAAGGCCGGCTTGTTTTTCATACTGCTTTTGAGCTTTCTCCAGTTCCACGTCCATGCGATTCAACGCACCCATGGTGTCCTTTAGCCAGACGCAAGTATTCTCCGGAAGAAAGTTGAGCAGGTTGATGCGCGATTCTTCGGTAGTGCGCATAGTGACGTTGGGTACAATGGTAGCCCGTGTCATTTTTGCTACACTCAGTTGTGTGTCAGGTTCGAATTTTCGAATGCTGTCAACCTCGTTTCCAAATAGCTCAATACGATAGGGGTGATCGAAACTGAAGGAGAATATGTCGATGATGCCTCCCCGTATCGCATATTGCCCGGGCTCATAAACGTAGTCGACTTTTTCAAAGCCATAAGTATGCATCCATTCGTCCACGAATTCGATATCGAGCGAATTTCCCTGAGTTATTTCAAAGGTGGCACCGCTCAATTCATTTTGTGAAATAACTTTCTCAGCAATAGCTTCAGGATAGGTTATGATACAAATTGGTTTACCCGAGCGAGTGGAGTCGATGTTTTTTCGAAGATCATTAAGCACTTCTGCTCGCATTGCCACATTTGCGTTGTCGGTTTGTTCTACTTCATAGGCTTGACGGGCACTGCGCGGGAAGAAATACAATTGGATTGGCAGCGCAGAAGCTGTTGATTCGTCACTAGGTATTTTACCGGCAGCACTTTCTATGTCATTCATTATATAAGCAGCCTCCTCTTTGTCGGGCAAAATGAAAACATGAACACCCTCACGTTTTTGCATGGTGGCATAAGCAATGAGTGCCGCTCCGCTGCCTACTAATCCGCGCGCATGAATTTTAGCGCGATCATCAGATAGCAGACCAACAATTTCGATGACCGCATTCGACTTACTATAAATGGCATTTAGATCGGAAATGAACATAGGAAAAAGCCCCCATGGACTATTCATGGGGGTATGGGTACAAATGTAAGCTAGTTCGATAAGCACAGAATGGCGTAAACAGTAATTTGAGAAATTACTTCTTATACATTCTAAATCATTGCAACGAGCGCAGATTAACTTTGCGCGAGATGGATACTACCGAATGTCTGTTTTATCTGCCATTTCCCCGAGAGGATTGTGATGCCCTGCTAGCTGATGGTATCGAAGATTCATTTGTGGTTCAATCGGGAGATTCTGTTGACTGGCAAGAATTGGATAGCTGGCTAAACCTTCGCAGCGATTGGGTTTTCGGCTGGATGGGTTATGATGTTCGTCGTTCCATTGAACGTTTTTCGGGCGAGCAATTGGAAACTTCCTCTTTCCCACAGATTGTTTTGTTTCGTCCGAAAAATCTTTTTAAGATTCGAAATGCATCGGCTGAGGTTCTAAAGGGAACTTGGCGAAGTGAGTTGGAAAATCTAATCAGTTGCGATACAATTGTTCCATCAGAACGCATTGAACTTTCTCCCGTTATTTCTTACAATACATACGTTGATCATGTAAAAAATCTGCAGGCTGAAATTGCAGCAGGTAATGTGTATGAATTGAACTATTGTATTCCGTTTCGTGCGAAGGCCTCATTAAAGGACCCTATCAATACCTGGAAAAGAATTTATTCTCAAACAGAGGCCCCATTTTCGGCATATGCGCAGTTTGGCAGTTATCACATATTATGTGCATCACCGGAGCGCTATCTCAAGAGGATGGGAAATCACGTTTTATCTCAACCTATCAAGGGAACCATTCGCAGAGGTTCTACCATGGATGAGGATGATAGGTTGAAACGTGAACTTTCAGAAAGCAGGAAGGAACGCGCTGAAAATGTGATGATAGTCGATTTAGTCAGAAATGATTTATCACGATGTGCTGAGCGAGAAACTGTAAGGGTGGATGAGCTTTTTGGTGTTCATACGTTCAAAACTGTGCATCATTTAGTATCTACGATTTGCTGTGAAGTGTCGGGAGATACACGCTGGATTGATTTGATGCGCGCAACATTTCCAATGGGAAGTATGACTGGTGCTCCTAAGTTGAGTGCAATGAAATTGATTTCAGGACATGAGATAACTGAGCGTGGTATTTATTCAGGGACCATTGGTTACATTGAACCTAATGGAGATTTTGATTTTAATGTCGTGATTCGAAGTGTTCAATACGATAAAGAGGCACAACATATTAGTTGCCATGTAGGAGGGGCAATTACTGCTCTGTGCAATCCCGAGGCAGAGTATAGCGAGTGTATGTTAAAATTAGAGGCTGTTTTAAAAGCTCTCCGTGGTTGATTCCTTGCGATGATACAGATCGACGGCAACTAGTATAGAGATGAATCCCCAAAAGGGAATGGAAGCTTTATCGGTGTCAAGATAATTGTTGAGCACGCCATGAATGAAATAGGTCATTAGTCCCAGATATGCAGCTACTGTTAAGCTCTTTATGTTGCTATCTTTTAGCTGAAAGAACAATTTGAAAGCAAGCTTGCTTATGGCGTACAACAAAGCAATAATCCATACTGCGCCTAATACGCCTTGTTCGCAAAGGGGGCCCAGATACTCGCTATGGGCATTACCTCCGTCGCCTTGATTGGTGCTTATAATTGTTCGATCTTTCGATCGTTGAAATGGAGCATATACAAATTGGTAGGTGCCAGGCCCCCATCCTACAATAGGCCGCTCTCTGAATAACTCGATTGCACAATTCCAGCGGTTGAGCCTCTCGAGATTACTGGCATCGGAAGAAACGTTGGAAATGGAACTTACGT
>JAURKF010000017.1 GCA_030831885.1 Flavobacteriales bacterium | reverse complement strand
GAAACTTGCTACCATACTATATTTGCAACCTTTGACAAATTAGGACTTACCAATTTTAGTTTAGTTACATGCGTAATAAATCGCTTTTATGGATCTTCGTGATCCTTCTCTCACTGACAGTCGTATATGCGCTGTCCTTCTCATTTGTGGCCAGTAGCTACGAAAAGAAGATTGGCCAAATCGTGGAAGATTCATTGAATACGGCTGGTGTATCATACACTGTTGGCGACTCACTCTACACCGCGCTATATCGCAAGGCGCTTCGCGATAGCTCCGATGCCGATGCCTATCCCGTTTTTGGTCATAGTTACAATTACCTGAAGGAGCGTGAACTCAACTTGGGTCTTGACCTGAAGGGTGGTATGAGCGTGGTGCTGGAAGTATCTATTCCCGACCTGTTTGTAGCACTTTCTGACAATAATGCGAACCCGGTTTTTGTGAAGTCAATAGCTGATGCGAAAATTGCTCAACGCAGTTCTTCTAAGGCGTATGTCGATTTGTTCTATGATACATGGAAACAAAACAATACTTCAGGCCTCGAGATGTGGCGCATTTTCGATACAATGGAAAACAAGGGGAAATTCCCTGCGAAGTCCAGTGATGATGATGTGATTGAAATCCTTCGTAAGGAAGCAGATGACGCGTTGAACAATACCGAAAATATTATTAAGAAGCGTATCGAGCCATTCGGAGTAACGCAAGCCAACGTGCAGCGCCAGTCGCTCACAGGCCGTATCGTGGTAGAACTCCCCGGTGTGGACGATCGTGAGCGCGTTCGTAAAACACTGAAGGCAACAGCTAACCTTGAGTTTTGGGATACCTACCGCACTGACGAGGTGTTCATGAAGTTGTACGAGGTATATGGCACCATCGGAAAGAAGCTCGCTCCCGATTTGTATTCGCAAGATCCCGACCGTGCTCGTAAGGATTCATTGATGAACGTTGCGCTGAAAGACACCTCGCTTACGAAAATTCAGCAGGATTCTATTCGCACTGCGTATCGCGACACAACAGTGCGCCCCGACAGCTTGTTGACTGAAGCAGAATTAAGTCGCAAATACCCTTTGCGCAAACTGCAAATCAACCCGCAGGCAGGCACTCCGGTGGTAGGTTTCGCTATGGTTAGTGATACCGCTGAAATAAACAAGTATTTAAGTATGGACGTGGCTAAAAGCGTCCTTCCCCAAGATCTTCGTTTGCTTTGGGCTGCCAAGCCGGAGAAGAATGCGGTGGCACTTTATGGTATCAAAGACAAGAGTTTGCGCGGTAAGGCTGAGCTCGATGGAAAGTCGATTGTCGATGCTCGCCAAGACTTCAACATGATTACCGGAGAGGTAGAAGTTAACATGACTATGGATTCAGAGGGTGCTTCAATCTGGAGAGATATGACGCGCCGTAATGCTGCCGATAACAATCGCTCTATCGCTATTGTGATGGACAATCTTGTGTTTTCTGCTCCAAGCGTTAACAGCGAAATCCCGAATGGAAGTTCGGTGATTCAGTTCGGTCGCGCCACGGGCACCGACCAGTCGAAGCTCGAACAGGAGGCAAAAGACCTCGCAGGTCTTTTGAAGGCAGGTTCACTGCCTGCGCCTGCCAAGATTATCGATGAAGTGACGGTTGGTCCTTCAGTGGGTGAAGAGAATATCAATGCCGGTATACTTTCTTTCGTGATAGCATTTGTGCTCATTCTGTTGTACATGATATTCTATTATGCATGGGCCGGCTGGGCTGCCAACGTTGCATTGATTGCCAACTTGTTCTTCATGATAGGTGCACTCATCTCAATGCAGGGATCGCTCACGTTGCCGGGTATCGCGGGTATCGTACTTACCATGGGTATGGCGGTAGATGCGAACGTACTTATCTATGAGCGTGTGAAGGAAGAATTGCGCGATGGAAAAGGCATCAGCGCAGCTATGAAGGACGGTTTTATCAAAGCATTGAGCGCGATTATCGATGGTAACGCAACTACGCTCATTACCGGTATCATCTTGTTGCTGGTGGGAACAGGGCCAATCAAAGGTTTCGCCACCACGTTGATTATTGGTATTTTCACAACACTTCTCACATCCTTGATTATTTCACGATTGATTCTGTATCGTCGTTTGGAAAACAAGAAGCAGATTACATTCTACAGTAGCATTACCAAGGACTGGTTTACCAAAGTGAGCTACGACTTCGTTGCCAAGCGTAAATTGTTTTATGTCATTTCGATGGTAATTATGCTCGCAGGAGCTGCTTCATGGATTACGCGCGGATTCAACATGGGTGTAGATTTCTCAGGAGGTACATCGGTGCGCGTAGATTTCGCTTCTGACGTTAATGTTGACGATTTGCGCAAGAGCATTGGCCAGGTGCTGGTGGAAGAGAATGGAAGCGCGGCATCTGTGGTTGTCCAAAGCATTGGTAACGGAAGCAAAAGCTATAAGGTGACTACCAACTACATGATTGACTCCGAAAATCCTGAGGTTGAAAATATTGTAAGTTCCAAGATGTCTGAAGGGTTTTCTAAAATGAATTCTGAATTCACGGTGGGTTCATCGTATAAGGTTGACCCCACTATGAGTGATGATTTCCGCAAACAAGCTGCATGGGCAACTATTTTGTCATTGTTGCTTGTTGGAGTATACATTATGATTCGCTTCCGTAAATGGGACTTTGCACTAGGTGCATCGGTTGCATTGTTGCACGATGCTCTGGTGGTAATAGCAGCGTTCACTTTATTGAATGGTATCCTTCCGTTCTCACTTGAAGTGAATCAGAACTTTATTGGTGCCATCCTCACGGTAGTGGGTTACTCCATCAACGATACGGTGGTTATCTTCGACCGTATCCGAGAATACCTCGGTATGCGCAAGAATGCTCCAATTGAAGGAACAATCAATGACGCATTGAACAGCACGCTTGGTCGTTCCATCAACACCTCGATGACGGTATTGTTGACGCTTTTGGTGATGTTCATTTTCGGTAGTGATGATATTCGCGGATTCTGCTTCGCGATGATTATTGGTGTTATTTCCGGAGTGTATTCAACACTCTTTATTGCATCGCCAATCGTTGTCGATATGCGTAAATGGGCAGGAAAGAAGGCCGAAGCATAATCGGGCTATAGATATTTTGGAAAGGGTCGCTTAGGCGACCCTTTTTCGTTGATTACCTTATTTTGATTTTTCGAAAAGTAAGGTTGATGCGTGGTTGCACATCGCGCTTCGTCTTGAGCACTCCATGTTGCCATTGAGTTTGCATGTTATACATCAGGAGCAACGATCGGTCGAGCAATTCCACATCCAGCTTTTCATTCGTCAACTTGTTTCGGAACTTCAACAAACGCTTACCTCCAAACGTGGCAGAGGCGATGAGCGAAGTATCCATTTCTGGTTCGTTGTCGCTGTGCCACCCCATGCTATCCTCGCCGTTGCGATAAAAGTTAGCCAATACCGCGTTGAATGGGAATACGGTGATGCTTGATAACTTCGTTTGGATTTCCTTTAGCAGGGGCGGGAGCTCGGCTTGGGGCCACTGTATTGAGCTATAGGTGTAGGCAGGTCCAAACCAACAGGTGAGTCGAGGTTCCAGGTGTGTTTTCCCGAATACGCGAATTTCGTTTTGTTGCCATGGCAGCCCTTGTTGCAGCTCCATGAAATAACTCGTGTCAAAAAAATGGGGATAGTAAATAAGCTGAGTTGAACCGCTGGTGTAAAGAACAAGTTGGTTCATATACCCTCCGATTTCTCGTCGGTGAGTGGCTTGTTTTCGAAGGGTTGTGTTGAAACAGGGTTCGACTTCGGAGACTCTGCAGCATCTATTTGGTCGAGGCGAAGGGCACTGGTTTGCTTTTTAACTTCCGACGCTCCCTTTAAGATTTCCTCCTGTACGTCTTTAGTCGCATTGCGGAACTGATACATTGCTTTGCCCAGTGTTTGCGCGAGCGATGGAATACCCTTGGCTCCGAAGAACAAAAGGTATACAAAGAGAATCATGATAATCTCGCCTGTACTCATACTGCAAATGTAGCATTGTGAACCACTCTCGGTTAATGAAAAAAACGGAATTTGTGAGAACAACGATGTGACCTATGCACCTACATTCGACGCAAAAATCATTTTTACATGTCTTCTTCTCATATGCAAAAGCTCAGTGCAGCCGGATTGCTGGTTACACTGGGCATCGTCTACGGTGATATTGGTACGTCGCCGCTCTATGTAATGAGTGCCATTGTTGGTGATAAGCCGATAACAGAAGATTTAGTCTATGGAGCGCTCTCATGTGTTTTTTGGACTCTTACAAGTCAAACTACATTGAAGTATATAGTACTTACTCTGCGCGCCGACAACAAAGGAGAGGGAGGTATATTTTCATTATATGCGTTGGTTCAGCGTAAAGGGAAATGGCTTTTTTGGCCAGCCATGATTGGTGCCGGCACGTTGATGTGTGACGGTATGATTACACCGCCTATATCGGTTTCATCGGCAATAGAAGGTCTCCGGGTATTCAACGAGGATATACCGGTAATTCCCATTGTAATTATCATTCTCACGATGCTTTTCATCTTCCAGAGGTATGGAACTAAGTTGGTAGGGAAAACATTTGGTCCAATTATGCTGCTTTGGTTTACCATGCTGGCCGTATTAGGGGGCAATCAAATCATGCTGAATCCCGATGTGCTCAAGAGTTTGAATCCAATGTATGCCTACAACTTGCTAAGTCAATACCCGGGAGGTTTTTGGCTGTTAAGTGGGGTGTTTCTGTGTACTACCGGGGCCGATGCTCTTTACAGTGATTTAGGTCATACCGGTCGTTCCAATATACAGGTGAGCTGGATATTTGTGAAGATTGCATTGGTCATCAACTATCTCGGACAGGGAGCCTGGATTATGAGTCAGCCTCAACTAGAGGGACGCAGTCCGTTCTATAGTATTATGCCTGATTGGTTTTTAATACCGGGAATTATAATAGCGGCGTGCGCTGCAGTTATCGCTAGTCAAGCACTTATAACCGGGTCATTTACATTAATCAGCGAAGCAATCAACCTCAATTTTTGGCCGAAGGTTTCAACGAAGTATCCGACCGACTTGAAGGGCCAACTCTATATTCCAAGCGTTAATTGGTTATTGTATGCAGGTTGTATTGCTGTTGTAATCTTCTTTGGTGAGTCCAAGAAAATGGAAGCTGCTTATGGTTTCTTTATAACCATTACTATGCTAATGACTACTACATTGCTTTGCTACTACCTCGAGTATAAGCGTCATTGGCCGGCATGGAGTGTGGGACTCATCTTCGCCTTGTTCTTTACAGTGGAGTTTTCTTTCTTTATAGCAAACAGTATGAAACTGAAGGAGGCTTGGATGATGCTAATCGTTTACCTGATATTAATACACGTTATGTGGGTAACATACATGTATCGAAAAATGAGCAACTACTTTCTGCAGTTTGAGGATTTAGATAATTATACAGGGACTCTGCGCGAATTGTCCAATGATAGTTCAGTTCCGAAATACGCAACCCATCTTGTCTTCTTGACCAAGGCCAACTTCCACCATCAGGTCGAGAAGAAAATCATGGAGAGTATATTGGCAAAAACACCCAAGCGTGCCGATATATATTGGTTTGTGCATGTGGATCGTTCGAATGAGCCATACACACGCGAATACACGGTTGATGAGTTGGAAAATGACTTGGTGGTGAAAATCAATATTAAGCTGGGTTTTCGCGTGCAACCTCGCTTGCACAGTTTCTTTCGCTTCATCGTAGATGAAATGGTTGAGCGTGGTGAAATTGATTTAAAGGCGAAGCCGGAGCCATATGCCAAATACAATGATGAGCACGATTTCAAATTCGTTGTTCTCGAGAAGTTTCTTTCGGCCGACAATGACTTGAGTGTGCGCGACAGTTTTATTACGAATGCCTATATCGCTTTGAAGCATGTAAGTCTTTCCGACATTGATGCATGGGGATTGGAAGAAAGTGATACCGTGCTGGAAAAAGTGCCGCTTGTGGTAAATCCGGCGCAACGCATTATGCTCAATAGAAAGAATTCGCTTTAATATGAAATACTGTATTCGACTGCCGCTATTTGCGTTGGTGTTCATCGTTCTTTTGGCTTTTAATTCAACTACGAGCGTTTCTATCACCGATGAGTTTTCGCTGCTGAAACAGTACATGTCGGGCAGTTTTTCGAGCGAACTGCAAAGCAAAAATGATAGCGATTACTTCGACATCCGACTGCGTATGGAACCTATTTGGGCAAGTTCGGAGGACGAGTTTTTTCTCTATGTGGAGCAGGCCATGAGCACCTCAATCGATAAGCCATATCGTCAGCGAATCTATCGGGTGGTGAAGGAATCGGATGATCGCTTTGTTAGTTATATCTATAGTTTGCGTGCCCCCGAGCGATTCGTTGGTAAGTCAGGAACCGATGCGGTTTTTAGTTCCATTACACGCGATTCACTCCGGACACTCGATGGTTGTGAGGTCAGACTATTATTCAATCCAAAGCTGAATCAATTTGAAGGAAGCACGGGTGAGCGCTCGTGTGCGAGCAGTCGTTCGGGAGCCACTTATACTACCTCCAAGGTTATTATCAATGCTAAAGGGATGAATAGCTGGGATCAAGGCTGGAACGACGCCGGTGCACAGATGTGGGGAGCGACCAAAGGGGGCTATGAATTCATCAAGCAATAAATCCCAAAAAGGAATTCCGGTTTTTTATCGAATGATTTGGATGTTGCCTGTTTGTTGAACTGTTTCCGTATCAAAGCCTTTCACGCGAATCACATAATTGTAAACCTGATTCTGCGCGTAGTAATCCTTGTCGCCACCTTCGCCAACCCATACATCGTTCGGATCTTGTGTATGGAAAATGACATTGCCCCATCGGTTGAAAATGGTGAGCTCGTATTCGGCAAATCCTCGGCCTTCTACTTTGAATACATCGTTTAATCCGTCACCGTTGGGAGTAAAGGAATTTGGCACATAGAAATATGCCGAACTCAATACGAGGTATTGCTGTGTATTGGTGCAACCCAATTCATTTATCATGGTTAGCTGCGGCGTATAATCGCTCAAGCCATCAAACTCATGCACAACAGACCAGTCATTGCTTGTATTGCCGTCGCCGAATTCCCAGTACGTGAAACAGTCGTCGCACGCGGGCTCGGGATTGGCGGTGAATTCATAGGTGTTGTTCCCCATCGACACGGCGGTGAAGTTGGCAATGATGGGAATTACTTGAACAAAAACGTCATCTTCCAGCTGACGGCCGCATATGTCGCGAAGAACCATGTGATAGTTACTACTTGAAGCGGGATTGACAGTAATTGAATCGCCTAAGAAATCGTCGTTCCATTCTACCAGGTAAGGGCCTTCACCACCTGAAGCATTTGTCCATAAGATAGCCGATTGATTTGGACAGATGGCTGTGTCGGCAGCTGTAATTGCAGTAAGCGGAGTGTCGGGAATAAAAATGGTAATCGTATCTGTTGCTGTTTCATTACATGCATCTTCAATCATAACCACAACATCGATCGTGCTGAAGGATTGCTTGCTGAAATTGGCAAGTGTTCCTTCCACATCACCATCTACCAACCATTGGTATTGCACACCGCCGCTTCCTCCTTGGATATCCGCTGCTAATGGCGTATTATCGATACAGGATGCGTTGATGTCTTCGCCGAGGCTCACATCAATGGATGGATTAACAATGGTAATGTCCGTTTCAGCCGTGGCTGTTGCATTGCATACATCGACAACGTTCAACACGATGTGTGTGTTTTCAGCAAAGGTGGAACTGAGAGATGATGCTGTGCTGATTGCACCTCCATTGCCTGTCCAGGTATAATTCCAGTCGGCTTCGTTGCCGCTTCCACCGGAAATAATGGGATCTATTTCGAAGAGAGTAGCGCAATTCCCCGAATAATCTTGAGGAAGAGAAAGCGTGATAGGTGGGCTTTCAATGATGAGCTGACTTTCGAGTTCCACCGATTGACCGCATTGGTCGGAAACGATTGCTGTGATTGTACCTTCCGTAACTGCAGGCGCCGAATAGGTGGCGAGCCCCCAGTAGTTCCAATCGGTTGCTCCATTGAATTGCCACTCATAATTGTATCCCATGCCTTGGGTGCTTCCGCCGGAGGGCACAACGGTTAAGTTGCAATTGGAGCCGCATGTTACGGTATGAACATCGGGCATAGTAGCCGTAAATGCAGGAGCATTCACGAGGACTTCAATTTCATCGGTGGCCTCGAAGTTACACTCATCCGTTACAGTTACGTAAACCATTCCTGCATTCCAAGAACTAATACCGGCCGATTCAAAACCCCAAATAGGGTTGCCTTGATCATCATACCAGTTGTATGAATATGGGCCAATACCACCGCTTGCATTTGCATAGAGATTACCGAATTCACCGCAATCGAGTGGAATAATGTTGTCATTGTCGGTTATAGATACAGTGAGTGTTTGAGCAACGAGCACACTAACAAAAAAATCGCTGTCATCGCTAGGCATGCCGCACGTATCAGATACCGTAAGGAAGTAGGTGGTGTTTGTTGTTGGCGAAACATCAATGGTTTCGGTGGTTTCGCCGGTGCTCCACACATAGCCATAGTTGGCATAACCACCGGTAATGATGGGTTCTAGTGTTTGAATGGCACCTTGGCAAATTTCGTAACTCACACCTTCCAATTGGAGTGGCTCCGGAACATCTGCAATGAAAAATTCGAACGATGATGAAATGAGTGATTCGCCACATTCGGCGATGTTGGTGATGCTCATTATTACGGTTTCGTTGCCTTCTGCTATACCGTCTTCGAACGCGTCAATATATAGCTCTACCTCCAATACGCCTGGAGCGAAAGTGACAGAACTCGGTAAGTTTGTGTAATCGACTCCCATTGTAGCCGTTCCTGAGAACTCGAGATTGGCGATGAGTTCCGTGTTTGGATTGCCACTTTCCGGGCGACTGAAAACTATGAAGCCATCACCACAATCTTCAAACATTGTGTTTCCTTCAGGGCCTCCGGCTTCCAGCTCCAACTCGGCCTGTACTACGAGATTGCTGGAAAATGAGTCACGCTGCAGAAACACGGCCGACGAGTAGCCGGAGTCACCGGTGTCACAAATCGCTAGTTTGATATGGAATGTTTCACCACACACCACTATAGCAGTGGCTGTTAATACATCGGTGTATCCATCAAGCTGCATGTAGTATGGGTCGGTGTGCTCCGGGGCATCAAAGTCGAGGTTTCCAAATTGTCCATCCTGGTTGTAGTATTCGCAGCTTGTGCAGGGTCCGGTATTCGCAGTACCGTTATTGATGCTATTGATCGCTACAGGTGCACTTGAACCGGGAACCAGCGCAATATTTTGTGAATTGTTGGAGTAGGGGCCATTAATGCCGGGTCCGCTGATGAAGAATCCGAAGATGTCATTGAATGAGCTGTTCACCCATTCTGAATATTCTTCCGAGCCCCAGACATATTGAAATTGAATGGTGTCGCCCAATGGCACAAAATCAAACTCGATGATGACCCAGTCGTTGATATTGGGGTTGGAGCCTAGTTCCGTGGCCAGGGCAATCAAGTCGGGGTCGCCACCACCCATGCCCCCGGCTCCGGTGCCGGTATAAGAACTGGTATTGTTGGGGCCTACCAAGCCGGCCACATCTCCGGTCGACATCGCAAAACCTGAAGGAATCGAAAGATTGCAATCAGGGCAGTCAAATCCGCCAACGGCCGGGCTAATGACAGCAGGTGATCCGCTGTTGAATGTGATGTTGCTCACGGTCACATTCTGTCCCAAAAGCACTTCTTGAACATATTGTTCAACCGTTTGATTGCTTGTTGTAATCAGCTGAGCATTTCCCGAAAGGAAGGTCAACAGCAAGCCAAAAAAGAGTAGGGTTCTTCTCATGGTAATACACTCTTAGCGAAAGACCTCGTTCCATAACGAAAAGTTGCATTCATTCATAAAAATGGAAGTTGGCGTTTACCAGACGCAATGTAGTTCATTTGCACCATGATTTTGAATAGGGAAAAGCCTGAATATTCACCCGACGTGATTGGAAGGGCAATTTGGTGTCACTATTTCGAAGATAAGCCCTCTCTGATTTCGCTTTCGATTGACGATTTGGAGGAAGAACCGATGAGTTCAGCTTATTTCTTTCGAACAGAATCCGAAATGAATGAAGCCGAACGGAGTGCTTTGAGCTTGTGTCGCGGTAAAGTGTTGGATGTTGGAGCGGGCGCAGGTTGTCACGCATTGATATTGCAGCAAAAAGGGCTGGAAGTTGTCGCTGTAGAGCGATCAGCCAAAGCATGCGAAGTGCTCGCATCTAGAGGTATTCAGAATGTATTGAATTGCGACATTTTTCAAGTAGCCGATAATGGCTTTGATACCATTTTGTTGCTCATGAACGGCTTTGGTATAGGTCGCAACGAGCAGGGCGTGGTGGATTTGTTGATACACTTGAAATCGCTGCTTTCTCCCGGAGGGAAAATAATGGGTGACTCGACCGATATTCGATATTTTAAGGAGGATAGTGCTGTTCTTGATCTTACTGATTTGCCGCCGCATGAAGTGACTTTCAATATAGAATCAAACGGTGAATCGGAGCGATTTTCTTGGATTTACCCCAATGAGTTTCTGCTAGAAGCGTTGGCGGAGGAAGCAGGCCTGAAGTTCAATGCAGTAATGTATTCCGATGAATTTCATTTCCTGTGCGAATTGTATGTTTAGGCCAAATTTTACCGCAACGTGCCGAAAAGAATGCTCATTGAGGCATATTTGCCATACACATTCACGCTATGATTAATTGTGCTATTATCGGATATGGATACTGGGGCCCCAATTTGGTGCGCAACTTTGCATCGGCGCCCAATGCGGCCGTGCATACAGTGGTGGACTTGCGCGCTGAGCGTTTAGCATTGGTCTCGCGCACCTATCCTTCCATTCACGTAACATCCGACATCGATTCGATTTGGTCCAACAATGAGATTGATGCTGTAATAATTGCAACCCCGGTTTTTACACATTTTGAGTTGGCGAAAAGAGCCCTGATCGCAGGCAAGCACGTGCTGCTGGAGAAGCCGATGACGGACACAGTCGCGCATGCAGAGGAATTAATATCGCTCGCAAATGAACACGGCAAAGTGCTCATGGTGGATCACACTTTCCTGTACACATCTGCGGTACAGAAAATGAAGAGTTTGGTCGATTCCGGTGAATTGGGTGCCGTAAAGTATTTCGATTCAACCCGAATTAATTTAGGTCTTATTCAGCAAGATGTGAATGTGCTATGGGACCTTGCTCCGCACGATATTTCCATCCTTGATTATCTCATTCCCGCCAAACCGCGAAGTGTTCAGGCAACCGGTATCAGTCACATTCACAACGGTATTGAGAATATTGCTTACTTAACGGTGAAGTATGACCACGATTTTATCGCGCATTTTCACTGCTCTTGGGCTTCGCCGGTTAAAATTCGCATGATGCTGCTGGGAGGGGATAAGAAGATGGTGGTATTTAATGATATGGAGCTCACCGAGAAGATAAGAATTTATGATACGGCTCATAATGTGAGCACGGATGAAGAGAAGCAGCGAGTTTTGGTTGACTATCGTGTGGGTGATGTGTACATGCCCAAGTTGGAAATTAAAGAAGCGCTAGGTGGAATGGCACGCGACTTTATTAGTGCAATTATGACCGGAAGTAAACCTATTGCCAGCTACGATTCGGGACTTAATACCATCCGAATCCTGGAGGCTGCCCAGGTATCTATCAAGGAGCAAGGAAGAGAAGTTTTGATTTAATTAATTACGGATTACGAATTACGGATGAGTGGTTTG
>JAURKF010000146.1 GCA_030831885.1 Flavobacteriales bacterium | reverse complement strand
TCGAGCACGCGAATGTGCGCTTGCGTGAGATCGACATACTCGCGCGGAAAGGTCGAAGTTTCGTACACCTTCAAATGCTCGCTGGCTTGCAAGGCACCGATACCACCGATAGCGATTACACGGCGTACTTTGTGCATGCGCATAGCATTGATGATGTGGTTGATGAACACAAGGCGGTACGAAAGCTCATCGGAGCTCAAGCATGAAATAACCGCATCCTGTCCTGCCATGTGCTTGGCAATATCTTGTTGATGCATGGCATCGCCCTGCACCACTGTGAGGTTGGGATGCAGCAGCGAAATGGATTCCGAATGACGAACGAAGGCCGTCACTTTATGTCCTTTCTCGAGGGCACGCTTAACAACGTGCGAGCCTACTCGACCGTTGGCTCCTAATACCAATACTTTCATGATGGCTTATTTGAGCGGCAAGTTAGTGGATTCAGCGCTTCCCGCAAATGGCTTAGTCACGTAAGCAGCGAACAGAAAAACCTTGTGGTCTGGTAAAATCCTGATTGAATGTCGAGTTTGAAAAACTATAGACGCTGCGTGTGTAATACGTATCATTTGCCGTGAGGGTTCGCGTCCACCAAACAGCGCAATAGATCTGCGAAGCAAAGGTACCGTCAAGGTTTCGGAATCCGGAGGGTTGTGCAGAAAAACCACTGATGTTGGTAGACACAACGTTGTCATATGGCCAAAGTCCTGTTCCGGCCGCAATATTTCCGGTTGTTCGCATAGCGGAACCGGCCACCGATGCCCCTCCCAAGGTGGTTATCAGTGTTTCCCACTCATCGTTGCCCGGCACATGCCAACCTATTGGGCAGACATTACGCGAGTCTTCCATTGCATACCCGTTGTAAAACTTCCCGAACACCACGTTGTTACCCACGTTGTTGTTGAGATAGCACCAAGCGGGCGTTGTAGTAGAAGCCCATTGTGTGTTATCGGAAACTTCGGCAATCGCATCACCGTTGGAATAGTGCGTGGTTGCGAGATTCGCTGCCATCCATTCTTGATCGCCATTGATCACGGTCGGATAAAAATTACCATCCACATCCGTTATACCGGCACCGGGCGCTCCAATCGGAAAACAATCTTCGCACTCGACCTCCACCTCTGCAGTTCCCGCACTCAGGTTGAGTTCTGTAATGAGGCCTGTTCCCGCCTGACCATTGCTGAAACAGTAAGCATGTAAACTATTTATTCCTGTGCAGGCTGTAAATTGAAAACTACCATTTGCCACATAGGCCACACCATCATCATTGAGCCATACGTATCCGCTGCTTGGATTTCCGTCGCAGTCCTGTAGCTCGCCATTGATAGTAACCAAATAAGGTAGCGAATTGATTTCAATCGTTTGTTCAACATCCGTAGTGAAAGGTCCCACGGTTGTGCTGTACACTTCCTGAAATCCGCCCGCACATGGCAGCATGATTTGCAGTTGCATGGTTTCATTGGCCGGAACAAGTCCGGTAACTTGTCCATTCGTGCCCGTAGTTCCCGGAATCGCTTCCACATTCGGGCCACTGAGCGTGAGCACAGCATTATCGAGCGGATAAAATCCAATCGGAAACTCGTTATAGTTGACAGTAACGGTATAATTCACCCCTTCCGATTCGAGATCGAAATTCCAGTAGGAGAAGTGAGTTGCCTGCCCCACATATTCATTGCCTAAGCGGTCAGCGGTGCCTTCAAACTTCCAAAAACCGGTTGCTTCATTAAACGACCACAATGGGATAGTAGATGGAGCGAGACTTTGCAACTCCGCAGGTATTGCGTATCGAATCTCGGCCACAGAACCTTCTGTCAACTGTAGTAGCTGGCCGCCTTCTCCTATTAGCTCAATTGCGGCCATACCCAGCGAGCGCATGACCATAAACTCACCTAAATGAATTCCCGTCAAGCAGCCCGGCATTTGTTCGGATAATTCTATGAGGTCGGTCGGATCGATGGCATTGATGGCTAAAGAAACCTGTCCGCTGTATGAAGTTCCGTCCAACGAAATGGCATTGGGAGGAAAGACTAGCGTAAAGTTTTCTATTTGAATTGTTCCTCCATCCGAAGAAGCAAAACTCCCCGCAATGTTCTTAGTTAACAACTGAACTTCAACCCGATTGTAACCGCCTGTTGTGGGAATCCAAGAGCGTGAGCCATGGAAAAAACCTAGCTTGCTGATTTTCACATAGGCACTTCGATCATAACAGGTCAGATCTTCGAACTTAAAAAAACCTTGCGCATCGGTCGTGGTTTGCTGGCTGCCCCATCCGCTCTGCACCACCGCACCTGAAACTGCATTACCCTGTTCATCGCGCACCACTCCCAGTACCTGAACGGTGCGCGGTGCGCCTAAGTCAAGGCTATCGGGTATGGTAACCATCGGACTCACGCCCGGTACATCAATTTCCAGTGGATCGTATTTTCTGCACGAAGCAAGGGCAATCAGAAAGAGGAGGATAGACGAGGCACAGAGCAGCTTCATACATGCGAAAGTAATCGGCCCAAACGGGTGGTGAGCGAATGTGAAAAAAAGTTTGGTAGGAACAAGCCTCACCCCCTACTTTTGCGGTCCTAAAATGAAGGAGGTATATCCATTATGTTGATTATTCCGGTAAAAGAAGGCGAAAGCATTGATCGTGCGCTTAAGAAGTTCAAGAAGAAATTCGAGAAAACAGGCGTTGTGAAAGAATTGCGTAGCCGTCAGGCGTACACCAAGAAGAGTGTATCACGTCGTGAAGAAATTAAGAAAGCAGCCTACATCTCTACGCTTCGTCGCGAAGAAATGTAATCGCTAATTCTTATTGATCATATTTGAAGTGGGTTTCGGATTTTCCGAGGCCCACTTTTTTTTGATTACGGTTTTGAAAGTTTGCGTTCTAAACGCTTAACAGGAACGTGATTATGGGCGGAGGTGTATGATGGATAACGGCTTGCAGCTGCCGGCAGTAGGCGACTTCTGGCACTACTTTTAAAATATTAAGCCCATTGTCTTATGGCTTGAAGTAATTGAAAATAAGTCTGTTCGCTGCATTGGTTTCAATAAACATTCGCTTACCTCGAAAATGCGTTGCGTGAAGCGATTCCTGATAATGTTTTTATCAAAACTGTTTTGGCATCAAACGCAAGGAATCCTTCATACCCTCTTTCCATGGAAATCTTGCAAGCAAATGCCACAAGATTACCCGATACTCCAAAATATGTTTTATCTCGTCCCTTGTTGAATTTAGCACTTTCAATCAAATACATAAAAATGTGATCGTCCTTGTCTTCAATACTCAGCAGTCCTTGAATAATCATTGGATTGTTCTGCGCCGTTAGTTTGAAAACTTCTTTGGCGGAATCGTTGGGTTCCAAATGCCAATTAAACTGCCAATCAGATTTTAGCATTTGACTTTTATTTGAGCCGGTCAATCTCACAATTTCAGTATCGAATACCTCACCAGTGGTGGTATTTTCAATTGAGTTGGTGAGTTTGTCGATTTAGAAATCTAATCTTTCGTGCGTGCCATTTTCGCTAGCTAAGGTGGCGAAATTGCAGCGACATTTCTGAAGTTATTTTCGATGAAAACCGATGCTCGGATGCATAACCCATAACCCTTTTCTAAAAGCAACAAAACCCGAATAAGTAGCGCTTATACTAACAAATTCAGACGGATTTCCGAAACGAAAAAGTAGAAGTGTTCCGTCTTATTCGGACAGAATGACACTTGCCATATCAGTGCAATTCACTGGAAATTTAGGTGTGTCGGTAACCTCCAATTGGGTGAGACAACCCATAGCCCAATAGCTTAAAGAATTCGACCGACTCAATCAATACGCCCTGGCAAACAACACCCTGCGCTTCGATGGTTTGCCTGTTACCATACAAAGCCCCTCCTCTTCCCCCATGCCGAAGGGTATGCAGCGAATAGTAGCTTTGGTCTCGTCCTTCACGCGCTCTTCAGTTTCATTGGTACCATCCCAATGCGCGAGGAAAAATCCGCCCTTCTCGTCCAGCTGCTTCTTGAAATCTTCGTACGAATCGACACGAGTAATGTGCTCTTCACGATACCCCATGGCTTGAGCAAACAAGTTGTCCTGAATTTCGACCATCAGCTTTTGAATGCGCTCGGCAATGCCTTCGAATGGGACAGTTTCTTTGGTGCCGTTATCACGACG
>JAURKF010000145.1 GCA_030831885.1 Flavobacteriales bacterium | reverse complement strand
CTTGCACCATTGTTTCAGCTGATGCAAAGGGAGCTTCCAAAATGAGTTTCGACGGTTTCAGCGCAACCGGATCGGCCGCCAATGCTGTCGAGGGTGCGCTACCAAGACTGTATCCGTAAATTATCGTTCTTCCCTCGTTAAGTCCTCGGTCTTTTAGCCATTGCATGCATGTATTCACATCTGCACGCATACCACTTTCGGTAGTAGTGCCGGTCGACATGCCGAAGCCTCGGTAATCCATCATAAGAACTCCATAGCGGTGCACACCGCCTGTATGAGCCAATAGCTTTGCACGATTCCAGTATAAATCCATATGATACTTATTGCCGTGGCAGTAAACAATCACGGTATCTGTCGCAATGCGTGCTGTATCACCTATGTAAATGGCATAGATAGTTTGTTGATCACCATCATCATCGGAGGCTAGCGAGAATACGTGTACCATGGTATCGGCGACGTCAAATTCCTCCGGTAAGTCTTTCAACTCGCGCTCGCCTGTGTAGTTGTCGAGTTTGTATTCAGAGAGTTCTTGTACATTGAAAAACTGACTGTCGAGTCGCAGACATGAAGCGAAAATCACGGAGGCGGCGAATGGTATAATGAGCTTTTTCATTTCTTTAGAATTTGCGCATGAATCCTACATAAAAACCAATCGCGCCATGGTTTCCGGGCGCTTTGTAATCGACGGTAAGTGCGTCATGATTCGAAAACGGAGCGATGTATTTCATTTCAAAGCGGGTCGACCATTTTTCCCGCTCACGCGAAAATCCCACATTCCAGGCAGGGACCCAATTGCTTGGCTGTTTGCGATCGCCGGTGCCCTTCGATTGCAGCTCGTACCAAGAGGTGAGCCCCGTATAACAGTAGTTGCCCTTTGAGCCAACGTCCCACCAAGCATTGAAATCTAGTTGTGGATAGAAGCGAGTGTTACCCTTCCAACAATCTACCATGAAAGTACCTTGTCCCAATGCGGTTATTCCTGGGATGCCGCCTTCCTGTTTGCGTAATTGTCGGAGGTATCCTGCATCAATCTGAGCAACCCCGAAAAGAGCCGAGGTGGCATGCACACGAGCAGTAACTGTTGAAATTTCACTCACCCCGTAGGCAGCACCCAACGAAGTGTAAGGTACCGGAATGATAGCACTGCCAAAACCGATGAGTGGTCCGCCGAATGTTGCCGAAGCTGCCCATTGCTTTTTTTGCAAAGGCTTCACCATCGTAACCGGCGAACAGGCTGTCAATAAAGCAATAGAAAGGAATAGAAATAATCGCATGAGGCAAATTAAATGAAAATGAAACTTACCGCGAATGACATCCATCTTCCCGGACTGAAATTTCTAATCTGTAATCCGTAATTCGTAATCCCCCATCACGTCTGTATCACGCCCACATTATATGCCCTCGAAGCAGGTGCATTGTTAGCGGCTTCAATGCCCATGCTGAGCCACTTGCGTGTATCCGCAGGATCGATGATGGCATCGAGCCATAAACGAGCTGCAGCGTAATAGGGGGAAATTTGAGAATCGTATCGGTCCTTGATTTTATTATACAACTCGTCTTCGCGCTCTCTGGTGATTTCTTCACCTTTAGCTTTTAAAGATGCAACTTCAATTTGCAGCAGCACCTTTGCGGCTTGTGCGCCTCCCATCACAGCTACTTGTGCGGTGGGCCAACCTACGATTAAACGCGGGTCGTAGGCTTTACCACACATTGCATAGTTGCCTGCTCCGTAGCTATTGCCTGTGATGATGGTGAATTTGGGAACGACGCTGTTGCTTTGCGCATTTACCATTTTCGCTCCGTCCTTTATGATGCCGGCATGTTCACTGCGTGATCCCACCATGAAACCGGTTACATCTTGCAGGAAGACAAGAGGAATATTACGCTGGTTGCAGTTCATGATGAAGCGCGCTGATTTGTCGGCACTATCGGTGTATATCACACCGCCTATTTGCATTCCATCCTTTTTGCTTTTAACCATCAACCTCTGATTGGCCACAATACCGACAGCCCATCCATCGATGCGGGCTGTACCGCATACGATGCTCTTGCCGTAATCCGGTTTATACTCGTCGAATTCGCCGTTGTCCACAAGCCGCTCGATTATGTCCATAACATTGTAAGGCTTCGCGCGGTCGTCGGGCATGATGCCATAGAGTTCTCGGGCTGAAAAGCGGGGCGGGGCAGGTTCAACACGATCGAAACCTGCAGAGGGAGAAACACGCCCCATCTTATCCATTATGTTCTTGATGCGATTCAATGCATCTTTATCATCTTTCGCTTTATAATCGGTAACACCTGAAATTTCGCAGTGCGTAGTTGCACCGCCCAGTGTTTCGTTGTCGATATCTTCACCGATCGCAGCTTTTACAAGATAGGATCCGGCCAAGAAAATGGTTCCTGTTTTATCTACAATCATGGCTTCATCGCTCATGATTGGCAAATACGCACCGCCGGCAACACAACTGCCCATGATGGCTGCAATCTGCGGAATACCGTTACTGCTCATGATGGCATTGTTTCGGAAAATGCGACCGAAATGCTCCTTGTCGGGAAAAATTTCGTCCTGCATGGGTAGATACACACCTGCACTATCTACGAGGTAGATGATGGGCAGTCGGTTTTCCATGGCGATTTCCTGCGCACGTAAATTTTTCTTACCCGTCATGGGGAACCATGCACCTGCTTTTACTGTGGCATCATTTGCAACAACGATGCATTGCTTTTTGCGGACATAGCCGATTACGACGACAACTCCGGCTGAAGGGCAACCGCCGTGTTCTTTATACATTTCGTCGGCAGCCAGCGCTCCGATTTCAATGCGAGGCGAATCTGCATCGAGCAAGTAGTCGATACGCTCACGCGCAGTCATTTTACCTTTTTCGTGCTCTTTGGCAATGCGCGATTTACCGCCACCTTCATACACCTTGTCGAGTTTGCGTTGCAAGCCTCCCACAAGTTGCATCATTTTATCTTCGTTCTTGTTGAATTCTAGGTTTTGTGCCATTGTCATTGAATGGATGTCGCGCGAAGATAGGAAGAGAGCCGTGTAATCATTCTTGAATAAGGCGCGGCATTCGGTTATGGATCTCGTTGAATGAGCGAGTTAATTTGGCCTATGAAACAATCTGGTCATGAATGCGGGATGCGCGAGCCGATTGACTTTCATTCGAAGGTTCCTGCTGAATGCGCAGTCAGGCGGGCTAATTCATCCAATTCTTGTTGGGAGAGATCGCGCCACTTTCCGGTGGGTGTATCGAGCTTGATGTTCATGATGCGAATGCGCTGCAAACGGGTAACTTCAAAACCGAGGTATTCGCACATGCGCCGAATTTGCCTGTTGAGGCCTTGAGTGAGGATAATGCGGAACGTG
>JAURKF010000144.1 GCA_030831885.1 Flavobacteriales bacterium | reverse complement strand
GGCGTTGAATAGAGACATAGGGCGAAGCGTTTCCTGAAACCGTATAGAAGTGCGCGTTCATTTCAGCGCTTAGTTGTTTGTTTAACTCGTATCCAATGCCCACTGCCGCCACACCATCTATTTTCATTGGGCTGCGGTTGAAAGCGAAGTCCGACCAAGCTCTGACTCCAACCATGGCGTGCATACTCCAGCGTGAGTAGGGTATCTCTTGCATCGGCTTTATGGGAGCTAGCTCATGCACTATCGAGAATAGTTGAATGGGACGATAAGGCATAGGACTTATGGTAATGCCGGCATGGGAAGTAGGTACTTCGGATGCAGCCATTGGTGCAATCACCATATCACCTGAAGCAACTTGATTATTGTTAGAATTCTGCTTTTCATTGGAGGTCGCAACCACCATTGGTGTGTTCACCGACGATACATCCTCTTGAGCGGATGGTTTTTTCTTTACTTTGGTCGTGGACAGCTGACCGGGCAACTCGACGCCACTACTCATCGAGCCACCCATGTCAACTGCCTTAGTGGACAGGTCCTGCGTTGGCTCCGAAGATTCAACGGCGGGACTTTGTCCATTTTTATACAACCCTAGTTCGTCATCCTTCAAATCATTGGCTGATGAAGTCTTTTCATTCGATATATGGAGCGAATCTCCTGACGTAATTGCAGGAGAAAATGTGGTGCTTTCATTGGAAGTGCTTACAGTTGACGAGGCTTCTTTCTTTGCGGTATTGGTTAGGTAATAAACAGATATACCCGATACGAGAAGAAGTATAGCCAGCACAAACGAAGTCCGTTTCAACGCAATGATGCGCTTGCTGCGCTTGTATGCATTCAATGCAGCGTGCATGTATTCCTCACGGAATTCCAACCCATCCGGGATGAAGTTGTCGTCGATATGGAATTTTTCTTTACTCATTTTTTGCAGGTTTAGCAATTCCCAAACTTTCCCGTATGCGTCTTTTTGCATTTGAAAAATGCCAGGCACTTGTGCCCTCACTTATTCCGAGCATTTCCGAGATTTCGCTGTGCGAATAACCATCGATTGCAAACAGGTTGAACACCTTGAGTGTCATAGGCGGAAGTTGAAGTGCTTTGGAGCGTATTGCCTCCAGCATTTCTTCTTGCGCTCCCGACAAGTTACTTTCTTCGGTTCGTTGCATCAAAAAATCCGGAACACCTACACGATTGCGGTCTTTCCAAACCTTATTTTTCTTGAACTCATTGATGATTGTGTTGATAGTCACTCGCCTCGCCCAAAGCTCGAAGGGTACTTCGGGCCTGTATTGCTTGAGGTTGAGCAGAATCCGCACAAAACCAAGGTTCAAATATTCAATAGCTTGTTCTTTGTCGGTTGCATAGCGCCAACAGGTGCCTATCAACTGCTTATAGAGGAGCTTGTAAAGCTCACCCTGCGCGCGCCTGTCTTCCTTAAGACAGCGCTCTATTAGCTGCTGATCCATGCGGTTTTCCAATGCGGAGTGGACACTAGATTTTTCACACGGGGTACTATGTATTTACCGAACTCAGGAGCAAAAACTGCTGAATCTGATATTGAGTACAAGTTCCCGGATCAAAATCTTGGGAGGATGGTTAAAATTTTCGGTTGCAGTGGCTCGGCGAAAATAGGCAAATCAATTGGCTATTAAGAACCACATTGCATAATTGGAAATACCTGCAGGGTCTTTTCTACCCTAACGAATATAGGAGGGAATGGACTCCCAAAATTAAATATCCCAGGTAAGCTTTACGTTTTCAGAAGTGGGGTGAGCCTGGCAGCATAGTATAAAGCCGTTCGAAACTTCTTTGTCAGTAAGGGCATAATTAGCATCCATTTTCACGGTGCCTTCCAGCAATTTGGCCATGCATGATGTGCAAACACCGCCTTTGCAACTGTATGGTGCATCGACACCTGCATCGATGGCACCATCCAGGATGCTTTTTCCTTGCTCAGGGAGTTCAAAGTGTGTTTCGGTTTCGTCTATGATGGTTGTGATCTTTGCCATGTTCAGTTCGTATTGAATGTTTCGATTATTTCTTTTTTCCGCTGCCAATCTAGCGCACTTAACTGTTTGTCTGTGATTTTTCCTTTGAGTACCGAATAAGAAGCAGGTATCGTATAAATACCAATGCCTTGAAGGGAGGCTGTATGCAAAAAATATATAGAGCTTGGCATGTTTGCGCGCATAACTTCTATTTTTTCGGGAGCATCGTCTGTTACACAGAAAATGCGAACTCCTGTTGATTCATAGTCCGCGTAGTGATTTTTCAATTCCCTAAGTTCTTTCAAGCATGGTCCGCACCACGATGCGTAGAAAAGAACAATACTGCTATCGGCAAGCACAGATTGTAAGGAGTGTGTATTTCCGATCCCATCGGTTACGGTGATGGTGTCGAGTTCGAGTTCGGGTGCCCTTCGATAGCGCCACCAATAGAAAACAAGCACAACCGCCAACACGATAAGCCAGGTAGATTTGTTCTTCATTGGTCAGTAGGCCAGTAGTTCGCGGATTTTTAGTGCCACCTTCTCGGCATTCGGAAGCATGGTATGCTCCAGCGTGCTGTTGAGCGGAATTGCGGGCAAACATTCTGAACCCAAGGTCATCACAGGAGCGTCGAGCGATGCAAAGCATTTTTCGCTAATGAGTCCGCTTATCGATCGCGCAAAACTGTTTTGCGCAGGCTCTTCTGTGAGTACCAGGCAACGGCTGCATTTGCGTACCGAAGAGAAGATGGTTTGCTCGTCGAGCGGATGGATGGTGCGCAAATCCACTATTTCAACCTGGCTCGGAAACTCTTTGGAGGCGGCTTTGGCCCAATAAACTCCCATTCCATAGGTGATTATAGTGATCTTGGCATTGGCTGTTGCTTCTTGCACTATTCGGGCTTTGCCCAGCGGTATCACATAATCTTCCGACGGTTCGATGGTGCGGGCATCTTCCGTTCCTTTTACCTTACTCCAATATAGCCCTTTGTGTTCGAGCACCACCACCGGATTGGGGTCGT
>JAURKF010000143.1 GCA_030831885.1 Flavobacteriales bacterium | reverse complement strand
TGCAGCTGCATATATTGTTTCTGAGTTTGACGGGTCAACTAGTACTCTATGAATTGTTCGAGTATTCTCCAGCCCCATGCAAACCCAGCTGGAGCCAGCATCGAGACTTCTATAAATACCGGAGCCGTTGGTTTGTGAGTTACGAGGGTTACCTTCTCCTGTGCCAGCCCATATTACGTCGTGGTTAGAGGGGTCGATAGCTATGGAGCCAATGCTCAATACTTCTTGCTTGTCGAAAAGGGGCAACCAGGTCATGCCGGCACTTTCGCTTTTCCATAAGCCACCGCTGGCTGTTCCTGCGTAAATAATGTTCTCATTGAGCGGATCTACTTCAATTGCTGTTACACGTCCGCTCATTACAGCGGGGCCTATGCTGCGCATGCTCATATTCTTGAAGCCCTCAGGAACTTCTTTGACTTGTGCATTGGCCGATAGATGAAATCCCGATAATATTATCTGGATTAAAAAGGTGAGAATAAAAATGCGCATAGTGAAAATAGATTGCTCAAATTTAAAGGCACATGAAGTGAACTTTGTGGAAGCTTGAAACACTTTTTCGGTTTTCTTTGTTTTTCAGATTATACAAGCAAACATTGCCAACAGACCTTTCAAAATTTAATAATAGCTGGTATAAGCCCGGCGGATTCTTGCGCCGTGCTTTTTGGTTTGTTATTCACGAGCTCTTCATTGCATCGGGTCAGCCGTTCAGTGCACTGCGTGTAGCTTTGTTGCGATTGTTTGGTGCCAGTATTGGTAAGGGCGTTGTAATTAAACCAAAGGTTGTAGTAAAATATCCATGGAAATTGATTATTGGTGAATTTTCATGGATAGGTGAGAGCGTTTGGATTGATAATCTTGGTCGCGTTGAGATTGGATCTAACTGTTGCATTTCTCAGGGGGCTATGTTATTATGCGGTAATCACGATTTCTCAAAAGCGACATTCGATCTAATAGTGGGTGATATTGTGTTGGAGGATGGTGTATGGATTGGTGCGCGTTCGGTAGTTTGTCCTGGAGTGTATTGTGAGAGCCATTGCGTCCTTGCAGTAGGAAGTGTTGCCAGCACTCGTCTCGCGAAATATGGTGTTTACCGAGGTAATCCCGCCGTAAGGGTAAAAGATCGCGTCATAAACGCATGAAGATTTCGATTATCACCATAACGTTTAACAGCGCCGAAACGGTAGAGGATACCATTCGATCTGTTCTCGCTCAGAATTATTCTGATTTAGAATATATAATCATTGACGGCGCATCAACGGACAATACTATGGCAATAGTAAACCGCTACCGAGCTTCAATTCATACAATTCTTTCGGAGCCCGATCGGGGAATTTACGATGCCATGAATAAGGGTGTTATGCTTGCCACAGGCGATGTGATTGGCATCCTCAATAGCGATGATTTTTACGCAAACTCAACTGTATTATCAGACATCGCTTCTTTGTTCCGGGAGACAGGAAGTGATGCTTGTTATGCAGATCTTGTCTATGTTGACCGCAACGATATATCACGTATTGTGCGCACATGGAAATCTGGTTCTTATCGGAATGGCCGTTTTTTGAATGGGTGGATGCCACCGCATCCTACGTTTTTTGTGAGGCGCTCTGTTTACCAGGCCTTTGGCCTCTATTCCCTTCAGCTGCGGTCTTCTGCGGATTACGAATTGATGCTTCGTTTTGTCCACAAGCATCAGGTTAGTTTAAGCTATTTGCCGAAGATTATAACCAGAATGCGCACCGGTGGACAGAGCAACATAACGCTTAAAAATCGCTGGAAGGCAAATCGTGAAGATCTGCTTGCATGGAAGATGAACGGATTACGTCCGGGCTTGTTAACACTCATTCGAAAGCCACTTTCAAAGTTGTTGCAATATTTCTAGAATGGGGTTTTCGGTTCTTTACCTCAACTTTCGAATTGCACAGTGAGTGTTTATTTTCGCAACATCAAAACCAAGTAAATGAAAAAAGCAATAATTCACACTGAAAAGGGTGACATGCATGTGGAGTTTTATCACAACGATGCACCAGTTACTGTGGCCAACTTCATCAAACTCGCGGAGAGCGGGTTCTATGATGGATTGACATTTCACCGAGTCATACCTGACTTTGTGATTCAAGGAGGTTGTCCGAATGGAGTTGGCACTGGTGGGCCGGGTTATAAAATTCCATGTGAATTGGATGGCGGTAATCAGTACCATGATCGCGGCGTTTTAAGTATGGCACATGCAGGTCGCAATACCGGTGGTTCGCAATTCTTCATCTGCCATTCTAGGAACAACACTTCTCATCTCGATCGCAATCACACTTGCTTTGGAAGAGTGACAGAGGGATTGGAAGTTATCGATCAAATTCGTCAGGGTGATAAGATGACGAAAGTTGAGATTGTTGAATAATACTTAGGTCTATTAAAAATGAAAGAGACGCGCTTGTGCGCGTCTCTTTTTTATTTAAATGGAATATGAATGATCCCGTATTAGAACTTAGCACGTGAACGACGAACTGTGGCTCGGTTCTTTACCCAACTGTATTTGCTCTTGTAAAATTTCGAACGTCCACGAACCAATTTGGTTACAACTACCTGAGAGGTGATGTAACTATCCTTGCGCACAAGTGGATTGGCAGGATCATGCAAACCGCGTGTTGATTGAAATGCTTCAGCTGTTACGTCATTTTGAGGTTGATATCTAAAATCATTCAACGACATGACAGGGAAAATATCTTCATAGATTGGGTTTCCTTCTTCTAATCGCAACAACGCATTTTGCTCTAATAGCAGTTCGGGGTATGTCTGGGATTGAAGTGCAAGTGCCAATTCGTACTCGTCTGTATTGTTGGGTGTAGGTTTGTTGTAATAGGTTGAAACATCGTCGATGTAATCGGAGAATGTTTTTCTCCAGCATATTTCCCAACCGACGCGCCATGTCTTATTAAATGTGAAATACATTCCTATTCCCATTGGAATTGCCAAACCAATACTGCTATATGTTGCTCCTTCCGTGCGAAGTGGTCGAAGATTGTACCATGTGTCATTGACGAATTCTCCTGCTGAAAGCTTGGATGTATCCCCCCCTAATTCAGCTGCCAGATTTCCTTCCGACTCATCGTAAACAAGTCGTGCCTGAGGATTGCTGTAGTATGCAGCTAATCCGGCAAACGCGAATAATTTATAATCCGGATTGTAGAATCCTCTGTTGCCAACGTCATTGTCGTACCATAATGTAAACTCGGCTCTGCCGGATAGTTCGAACATACGGTTACGGAAATTGAGATTGCGCGTACGGCGAGGGATATAACTTGTGTAAATATCTGCGTCTTGAATCAGCATGTGATCTAGACCAGCGCTAATTGAAAAACGCTTCGAGAATTTATAACGACCATAGGCCCCAACTGCGTAGCGGGTTTGTCCTAGGTGCATATCCCAAAAATAATCTCTGCGCTGTTGTTCTTTACCCCCGATATCACCAAGGTAATTCGCTGCACCAAGCCTTACGCCATAATCCCACTGATACTGGGCCGAGGCGGATACTGAAGCCAATAGCAAAAACAGGAATAATAACTTCTTCATGGAATTAATTAAGGCTCTAGCTGCCAAGCCGCTAAGATAGATTCAATTTTCAATTCTGGAAATATTTTGAAAGTAAATTGAAATTAATTTTTCTCAGCATGAAAGCCTGATTGTGATGGGTACTTTTGTCGGTGTAATCTGATGATGAGCGCTATGAAAACACGTATTACCGAGCTTTTTGATATTCGTTACCCCATTATTCAAGCAGGGATGATTTGGTGTTCCGGTTGGGAATTGGCCTCTGCGGTGAGCAACGCCGGTGGGTTGGGGCTTTTGGGATCCGGATCCATGTATCCTGATATTTTACGTGAACATATCAGAAAGACGAAGGCTTCAACCAATAAACCTTTTGGTGTAAATCTGCCGTTGCTCTATCCCCAAATCAGCGATCATATCCAAATCATTTTGGAGGAGGGTGTTAAAATAATATTCTCTTCAGCGGGTAATCCTAAAACCTATACCCCTATTTTCAAGGAAAATGGTATTAAAGTCGTACACGTGGTGAGCAGTGCGCGATTTGCCTTGAAGGCGCAGGAGGCCGGCTGCGATGCAGTTGTTGCTGAAGGATTTGAAGCCGGGGGGCATAACGGAAGGGAGGAGACCACCACGCTTTGTCTCATTCCAGCCGTGGCTGATGTTTTACAATTGCCCTTGATTGCTGCGGGGGGAATACATGATGGCCGAAGCATGGCGGCTGCATTTGCGTTGGGTGCGCAAGGTGTGCAAGTTGGAAGTCGTTTCGTAGCATCGGTTGAGGCATCTGCCCACGAAAATTTCAAACAAACTGTTATTCAGACGCCCGAGGGCGGAACGCATCTTACACTCAAGGAATTGACGCCGGTGCGATTGATAAAAAACGAATTTTATAAGCGGGTACAGGAAGCATATGCCCAAGGCGCCGACACTGAGTCGTTGGGAGCATTACTCGGACGCGGAAGGGCTAAACGCGGAATGTTTGAAGGCGATTTAGTAGAGGGGGAATTGGAGATTGGACAAGCCGCCGCTATGATTAAGGACATTCTTCCGGCAGGGGAAATAGTGAATCGGATGATGTCAGAATATATGGCTACGCGAAAGCAAATGCCCGGCTAATGCTAATATGTTTCGATGCTCTAAATCCTTATTGAGAGCATTCAACGTGAGTTGTTGAGAAAATTCCTTCAATCGTTTATGCGTCATCTGATATGAAATAATATTTGGATCTGGGCAGAACTGTTAAAACTCAGTCTTATTCGTGCAACCTTGAAGGTGGTTTTTGCGTGTAATAATCCGCGAGGTTTTCCGTTAAAGCCGGGCCAAAATTGAACTCAATTGAAGAAATTACTGTACCCCATTGCTATTTCGGTGTTTATGCTTTTTGCATTCAATGTGGGCTACACTCAATTGGAGCCCACGGTAGGTTGCTTGGAAGTAGATGAGGTGGGCAACGTTACAATTAATTGGACGCCTCCGACTTCTAGCCCCGGAAATTTTAGTCACTATGAAGTCTTAAACAGTATTTCACCTGTATTGGAATTTACATCGATTGCCAATAATCTGTCACCCCTTCAAACAAACAGCTATACTCATATAACCAATTTATCTTTGCAAAATAGCTATTACTATGCAGTTTTGGCCTGGTACACCAATGGAGCCGGCGGCACATTCGCAGTATCATCCGATACACTTTCAACCATTCATCTTCAGGCGGAAGCAGCAGAAAACCTATGCAACAACTGCGATAGCGCTGCTTATTTAGAGTGGAACACCCCTTGGCTGCCGGATGGCATGAATACGGTTAATTGGCACTATGAATTGTGGACCGATTACCCCGGTAATGTTTGGCAACTAATGTCGGTCGTTGACTTCGGCACAAACTATTATCTGAAGAATGTTTTTAACTGTACTGAGGACACCATGAACTTTCGGATTCGCCTCGTTACCTCGAACGGATGCGCCTATGTGAGTAATATCGATGGGGATTATTTTAGCGACAATGTATTCCCATCGTCGGGTATTGTTTCAAGTGTCGATATTGATGCTGAGGGATATGCAGTTGTGGAATGGGAGCAGAGTTCCTCGCCCGATGTGTTGGGTTATATGGTTTATCGCTGTGAAGAAAATACCACGACACCGATTTTTCAGGTAAATGAAGAACCCTGGCAATTCACAGACTTCTTTGCAGAGACAGAAAATGGTCCGGTATCATATTCCATTGCCGCATATGATGCGTGTGGAAATTATGATACTACCGTTTGTTATATGTCTCATTTTTTGCAGGTACAGAATTTTGCGGTTTGTGATGAAAGTATCGAAATGAATTGGACGCCCTATAGCAGTTGGCAAAATTCGCCCAGCTTTTATGTTGTGCATGGTGGATATGGCTTGAACAATGCCTACGCAGATATTCAAATGATACCCTTGGATACAATTACAACCTTGAGTTATTCTTATGATAATTTTCAATTTGGGGGGTATAATATTTTTAGAATTGAAGCTGTCGATACAATAACCGGTTTTAGAGCGTTTTCTAATTTCGATGATACCTATGTCGATGATTTTTCTGTGCCGCAGAATCTAAAAATTGCTTATGCAACTGTTTTGAATTCGGATACTGTTGAAGTTTTAGTAAAACTTGAACCTACTGTTCAGACATACAGGTATGAGCTTCAGCGATTGGAAAGTGCTACTCAAACTTGGGAGCAGGTGCTGGTTCGAGATGAGAATGCAACTGCTGAAATTTCCTTTTTGGACGATGGTCGTGTTACCGATGTTTTCTCATATACGTATAGAGTTTTGGTTTACAATGCCTGCGGACTCGTTGTTGATACAACCAACATAGCTTCAACCATTTTACTTGATGGACAACCTAGTCAGGAGCGGTTGGTCAATGCACTAGCCTGGACTCCATATGTCCAGTGGAGCAATGGTATTGAGCGATACGAGATTTACCGACGACAAAAGGACAGTGAATATGAGCTGCTTGAAGAAGTAAATGCTTCAAGCAGTTTGTTTTATGAGGACGATGTCTCTGACTTGGTAGAAACGGATGGAGATTTTTATTATCGGATTCATGCAGTTGAAAAAACAACGGAAGCCAATGAGGCTGCCATATCAATCTCAAATGAAGTGAATCTATCTATGGATGCAATTGTATGGATTCCTAATGCAATTGTAATTGGCGGCTACAATGACGTATTCAAACCAATGGTTTCTTTTGCCCTTGTTCAGGAATACTATCTCAACATATTCAGTCGCTGGGGCGACCTTGTTTTCGAATCACACAACATTGATGAGGGCTGGGATGGAACTCTCAATGGAACCTATGTTCAAGAGGGGGTTTACAACTTTTACATTTCAGTAAAAGATGGTCGGGGAAGAACTGTCGATCGATATGGCTATGTCACCGTATTGAATTACGAGTAAATTACCTTTACTAATGAATCTATAGGTTGTGTTTGTTGTTCAGCTTTTCGAGATGTTTGCCCATTTCGTTGCTGTTCTTCGTTAGATTATTGTCGTGCATACGATATCTGTACAGTGGCAAGATAATGTTATGGATATTGTATTGGTTATTCCATCGAATGCGTAAATCTTCTTCTTCTCGGGCTCTGAAATCCTCATCATAAAGGCCAATGTTGAATAAAAAATCTTTTCGAAACATAATTCCGCAGGCAATTGGCTTATCCTGTGAACTGACATGCTCAATGTGCTTACCCCGCTCATCAACTAAATAGTAATCGACCGAAACAGCATCGAGTTTGTTGTTCTCCTCGAGAAAGACTTTTTGCATGCGGAGCATTTCTTTGTGAATGTAATCGTCTGCATCCAGAAAGACTACAAATTGACCTTTCGCTTTTTTAATTCCAAAATTCCGTGCACCTGCAAGGCCCATGTTTTCTGAAAGGTTGTAGACACGCACATCGTTAGAATAATTTTCAAGAACACTTGCAGTATGGTCCGTCGAATTATCGTTAATGACGATTATCTCAAAATGATCTTGAGGAAGACTCTGGTCAAGGGCACTTCTGATTGCTCTTTCTACATATTGAGCATAATTATAGGTCGTTATGATAAGAGAAACCATTTGTTCGATGTAAGCCTATTTCTTCTTCTTTTTTGATTTGCTGGAATCATCTTCGGAGTAATAGGCGTTTCCGTACATATAACCGCCGTATGTGTTGCCATAGCCATATCCGTAGCCGTAACCATAACCATATCGGTAAGCGTATTTGCCGTAGTAATATTTCCAGCGTTTTTGCTTGATATTGTTCAGTACAATCGAATTCTTTTTTAGATTATTCATTGAGAGCACCTCCTCAAGATGGCGCAATCCTGCTTTAGTCGCTTTTTCTGTGTTCAATACGAATATTCCAAGGTCTACTTTGCTTAGAAGCACCAGTGAGTCACTGATAAGTAACAATGGAGGTGTATCGATAATCACATAATCGTACATTTCTTTAATTCCTTCGAGGAGTAGATCAACGCGCTGATTGAGGACCAATTCCGAAGCGTTGGGTGGCACTGGACCCGCCGTTATGGCATCCATGTTCTCCACCGCTGTTGGGGTTATACTTTGCCTGAAATCCGTTTTCCCAATGAGATAAGATGAGATACCGCTCACATTTTCCATTCGCATGGACTTGTGAATTTTCGGCTTGTGCATGTCAAAGTCCAACACGATAACGCGCTTAGATGCTTTCGCTAATACGGCAGATAAGTTTACAGAAACAAATGTTTTTCCTTCTCCGGGGTGAAGCGAAGTCACAAGGATAACTTTAGGCCCTTCATCGTGAAGAATGTATTGTAAGTTGGTTCGAATAGATCGAAAAGCTTCACTCACATTCGAACGCGGGTTACTCGCAATTACAATCGGATCCAAATCGACGTCCTGATAGTTCGGAATTCCACCCAGAAGCGGTAGTCGAGTGTATGCCTTTAATTCACGTGTGTTCTCTATACGTTCAAAGAAGATTGCACGCACAAGCCCAATAATGAGTGCAATAAAAAATCCAACGCCTACAAAAGTCCATATCGTGCCGGACTTTTCCGGCCCCACGACACCCAGGCTTCTGGCCGACTCTATTATGCTTGTTTGCGGAATAATACCAGCACGAGCAATGACAGTATTTGCTTTTTTCTGCAACAAGAACGTGTACTGACCTTCGTTCACTGTCAGTTTACGCTCAATGCTGAGAAGGTCGCGCTGCGAGCGTGGAATACTTCTAAGTTCATCTTCAGCTGCCGAGTGTTGAGCTCTGACATCCTGTATGCGTTTTTGAATCTGTTTTTTATTATCCGTGGTGTATCGGAAAATGCTGCTGCGGATGGTTTTTACAACGGAATCAATCTTTTGGACCCTTCGGTCGCTGGGCTTCATGTCTACAAGGAGTTCCGTTCTGCGTTGACGTAAGTTGAACAAGTCTTTCACAAGGGCACTTAGCGACTGATCTTCTTCCTGCAGTAAGTTTAGAGGAGGTATAACAGACATATCACTTTCCTTGACCAGGAACTCTTCAAGAGCTGCAAGAGCGTTTTCTCGCAGTACAAGATTTCGCTCGTCCTTTTCTGTTTGTTCCAGAATAGAGAATGCGTTTTCTTGTTCCATGTCAAGATCAAGAATGTTGTTGTTCGCTTTGAAATTATCAATCAAACCTTCTAGGGAGTCCATGATGATCATGATACCATCAAGTTGCTTGTCTATATAATCCTCAGTTTTCTCATTTACGATAAGTTGATTTTGCAGGGTGAATTCGAGATAAACTCGGGCAAGTGTGTCCAGAAAAGTTTTTGCCCTGCTCTCAAGCATATCTCTCATGGTGAGCGTCAGGATGCTTGTCATATCCTGATTCTCAATTTTCAATCCACCGCGAAGCTGATCAATGAGGACTTCCGGGTGCTGCACAGTGAACTGAAAATTCTGTTCCTGAATGCTCTTTAAGTTAACCTCATCTACGCGCGGAAGCAAGTCAACCTTGATGGTAAAATTGACATCGACATTTTCCTTCCCAAATTCAAATTCATGTGTTAGTTTATTTCCATCAAGCACATAGCTGATGGTGTATTTCGATAAATCCACAATTTTCAGAGTGAAGGGCTTGCCATAGAGCCTCTTATCCAACATGCGCCAATCGCAAAACACATCGAAGTAAGCGAATCGGTCGACCTGTTCCGTTTTCACGCGGCCAACCAAGAAATAGTTGTGAGTAAAGTCAACTCGTTCCATCACTTTACCAATCATGTCGTACGAACTCAAAATTCGTTTTTGATTGGTGATGTCTTGCATCAAGGAATAATAACCGATGTCCTTGTAA
This sequence comes from Flavobacteriales bacterium, assembly GCA_030831885.1. Next base: position 6,496 of record JAURKF010000143.1, on the reverse strand, counting down.
ATCTGAGTTTGATAGTCGTACGTTTCCGATGATTTTAGAAGAATCTCTGTTTTCGCAGCATATACGTTCGGTAGCCGATGAGTATAGAACATAGCGAATAGCCAACCTATGCCCGAGAAGAGAATCATCAAATACCAATTTTTGTTGATGAACTTAATTATGGGCCTTAAGTCATCAGCGTCCAAAAAATTGGTTTTTTGAGGAGCTGGGTTAGTGTTAGACATGGTGACTAAATGTAAAGCGGAGCTGTTGCAAATATAGACGCACGAGCTTCTTTAGCATCAAAAGTATATGCTCTGGTAGTTTTTATTTTTTTCTAGTATCAAAACTATTATTTTTGCTTTGAAAAGTTTTAGTCATGCAAAAAATCATCGTTAGAGCGGTATTTGTTTCAGTGTTGGTGTTCATCGGCTTCAATTCGAAGATTGTTGCTCAACCACCGCCACCACCGCCACCTGCACCTTGCGGTACTCCTTTTGGTGGACCTCCATGTCCAATAGATGGAGGGGTGAGTTTTCTTATCGCGGCCGGACTGGCATATGGTGGTAAAAAGACTTACGATTTGGCACGTAAGAAATCATAATGCGAGAAAGACTCCGGAATAATCCTTTCCTCCGTTTTCTGCTGTTATCAACTTCACTTTACCTGATTTGGTATTTTCTGTATGAGTTTTACCTACATAAGCATACCGATTTTGATCAGTATGCGGTAAATCAAATTGTTGTGTGGGCGGAGAAAACGCTTCAGTGGTTTGGTTATATAACCACTGACTATTCATCGATTGATATAGGGTTCAGGCAGCATCTCGGGATTCAAGGTTTCAAAGGCGTCACTGTTGGAGCTCCCTGCGATGGGGTAGTCCTATACGCGCTATTCATATTTTTTGTAGTTGCATTCCCTGGGCCGCTGAAACATAAACTTTGGTTTGTACCACTAGGAGCCTTTACTGTTTTTTATTTGAATGTACTTCGGGTAGCGGCATTGGCCATCATTATGAGTATAAATGAGAATTGGCTCGCATTCAATCATGATTATACGTTCACAATTCTTGTTTACGCCTACGTATTTGCATTGTGGGTAATTTGGGTTCAGAAGTTTTCGCCCTATGCCAAAAGCAATGAGGAAAAATGAAAAGGACATTCAAACTATCAGCTTTGTTGATTCTTGCTCTCTCTGTGGGCTTTTATCAGGAGAAGGTTAAAATAAGCGTGAATTATCTGATAGAGTACGGATCTGTTATCGCCGGTTTTGATACTATGACTGCCACGGAAAGGGCTCAGGCCATCGATCAGCAGAGAATTCACGCACCATTCGATTATTACCATAATCATTCAACTGCTGATTGGCTTTTCAGGTTCACCATTCGTGAGCTTACTGTCTTGAAATGGATTATTACCGGATGTTCCTTGATGGTATTTGCATTTCTCAATTTGACCATTCTTAAAGTTGTTCAGTCAACATTTTCTCTTACTCGCTTTTTGATATTAACCTATCTAGTATTGGTTTTGTTCTCATTTGGTATTTATGCGATTGGAATCGCTGTGCATTCAGTTGAGGAGGCCTATGCCTTTAGTCGAAAAATAATTGGTGCCTTGCAATCCATTATACCCGCGATGATAATTTGGCCCGCGGTAGTTCTTTGGAGTTCAACGTTAAAAAAACATCAGGAATGAAGGAATTGAGTCAACTTGCCGATCATTCACGAGTCTGGATTTACCAATCAGAGCGCAATCTTACTGAGGAGGAGGTTCACGAAATACATAGCGCTGCACAAGTTTTTTTAGAGGATTGGACCTCTCACGGCTCAACGATGAATGCAGCGTTTGATATTCTGCATCAGCGATTTATTGTTTTTGCCGTTGATGAGCAAACAGTCCCGGCAAGTGGATGCGGAATTGATAAGTCTGTTCGGTTTTTACAGGAATTGTCAACGCGTATGAAAATCGACTTTTTTCAACGCACGGTGATAGTTTATCAGAATGAATCAGGCTGGGAAGAAGCCCCCTTGAATAAATTTTGGGCAATGCGTAAGGCATTGATTGTTAACGACCAGACACTTGTATGTGATACTACTATGCGTACCTTAGGGGGTTTACGTGAAAAACTGATTGTCGCGTTTAAAGATAGTTGGCACTCAGAAATGTGGGGGCGGTAGATAAACAGTTTCACCTTAGTCAAAAGACCTTTTCAAGGTTATTGAAATTTTTTCCCGCGTTTTTTTTTGTGCGAAAGGTTCTTCGTATATCTTGCGCTCACTTTTCTGACCGTTTAACTGCTTGCACCTAGAAGTCTTATCTTAAGAATTCGGATGATTCTTGTTGTTGAGTTGGAATAAAAGTATCGGTGCAGATTTGTTTCTGTTATTTTAGAATTAGTTGAGTGTATTAACCAAAACCAGATTTTTGATGAAAACTTTTACGAGATTAGGTTCGTTTCTAATGATTGTCGCATCGCTGTGTTGGAGTTCTGCTTCTGCTCAGTTCACGTGCGATTCACCTGTAGGCATCAACTGCGGTGATACGTATTTTGGGTCCACTGTTGGAATTACCAACGATAATGCTACCTCAGGTGCCCCTTTCTGCGGCACAGCGGTAGGTACAGCAGGTCAGTGGTGGTTTGTTTTCACGGCTCCTGCCAATGGTACCGTCACCGTAAATACGGAAGGTACTAGTGATTACGATACGAAGCTTCACGTTTACACAGGTACATGTGGCGCCTTGGGTTGTGTTGGGGGTGACGATGATACAGGCACCGGACTTTTATCTACTGTAACGTTTACAGCTACCGGCGGAACAACCTACCTCATTCGCGTGGGAGGCTATGCTGCCGGAGAAGGAAACTTTCAGTTAAACGTAATTTGTGATCTCGACACCGATGGTTGTACAAACCCGGCGGCATGTAACTACTCACCGGATGCAATTACCGACGACGGCTCTTGCTGTTTAGGCTCATGCCGCAACATGGTTGTAGGCGGCGGCGCATTCCAAGGTGAAGTTGGCTGGCAGTTGCTTGATGCATCAGGAACTGTTGTTGCGACAGGTGGTGCGCCTTTCAATGGAAATCTTTGTGTTACTCCGGGTTGCGGATTCCAAATGGTTATGACCGATACCTTCGGTGATGGCTGGAATGGAAATACATTCACTATTACAGACGAAAATGGAAACGTAGAGGCAACAGGCACATTGGCCGCAGGTGGCTCCGGCACTCTCATTATTGCTTTAGGAGGTTTCACCTCAGGTTGTACTAACCCTTCGGCTAACAACTACGATCCAAACGCACAGTGTGATGACGGAAGCTGTTTGGTGTGCAGTGGTGGAGAAAGCTTGTATACAGTGAATATGTTTGACTCCGGCAACAATGGCTGGGGTGGTGCCACTTGGACACTTGTTGACGCTGCTTCCGGCAACTTGATTAATACCGGTGGTTTGGATGGTGGCGGATCGGGTACTTACAGTGGCTGTCTAGCCCCTGGATGTTACACGATGATCACTACAGAAGGTAATCAGCCTGCTCAAGTATCATGGCAAATTACCAGCATTTCAGGTGCCATAGCTGCTGAAGGCGGCGCCGGTATGAGTATCGGATTCCCATGGGGTGGCTCTTCTTGTGTTATCCCAGGTTGTACTAATCCTGTTTGTAACAATTATAACGCAAACGCTACTACCGACGATGGATCGTGCGTTTGCCCTCCTATAAATGATGATTGTGCCAATGCTACACCAATTGGTTGTGGTCAAATTGTAAACGGCACAACAACCAATGCGAATAACGATCCTTCAGCAGTCAGCTGTGACGCAACCAATCTGGTTACTTCACCTGGTGTTTGGTATACCTTCATTGGTACCGGTGAGTTGGTTAGCTTGAGTACTTGCGGAAGTGCAGGTGGTGATACGAAGATTCACGTATTCACCGGAGATTGCGCTACGCCTGTTTGCGTGACCCAAAACGATGACGGTTGTGCAACTGGATTCCTATCTAGCATCTCATTCACAGCAATCAACGGTTTTGCCTATTACGTGCTGGTTTCGGAGTTTGGTGCAGGTCAAGGTATTGACTTCGTGCTTGAAATGTCTTGCGTTGACTGTCCTAACGGATCACCAATCAATGACATTTGTGATAACGCCCTCCCATTGCCAACCGGTGTTGACTTCCCTGGTAACTTGTGTTGTGCAAACCCCGATGATGCCATGGGTCCTTGGGCAGGTTTCGGAACAGAATACGGAATCTGGTACGTGATTAACTCTGCCGATTTCGACGCACTTGACATTTCTTTCTTCAATGGCTCAGGCCAAGGTCCTGATGCCGGTGATGGAACAGACGTTGGTATCGGTGTATTCGATGGTACAGGCGGTTGCGCTGCGTTGGATGCTTTGGTAGGTGGTGTAGGCTTCAACGGCACTCCACTCGATGGCTTCATTTTCAATTCAGTTGAATTCGGAATTGGCTTGATACCCAATACAAACTACTACTTATGTTTGACAACATCAGACCCGGTGAACTGTGGTGATTTCACATTGAACGTATCCTTGGCAAATACTGGATGTATAGATGCCTCAGCATGTAACTTCTGCGCTGATTGCACCATCGATGATGGTTCTTGCGAATACGTTTCATGCGGTGCTACTACACCAAACGACTTGTGTGCTGATGCAACTCCACTTGTTTGTGGTGAGGACATTGCCGGATCTACAGGAGCAGCAACCAACACAGGTGCTCCTATCGTTTGCCCTGTAGGTGCAGGAGATATTGGAGTATGGTATTCATTCACTGGTGATGGTCAGTATGTAAATCTCAGCACTTGCGGTTCGCCAATCGATTCTCGTATTACTGTAGTTAGCTCAGCGAATGGTTGCACTGGTCCTTTCACGTGTGTAATTTCTGAGGACGACGATCCTAGCGATGACGGTTGTGGATTCTTTGAAGGTGATGACGCCTCTGTTGGTTTTGTTTCAACAATAGGTACTCAATACTACGTTTATATTACTGCCGGTGGTGTTGATACAAATGGTGACGGTGTGGATGATCTTACAGAAGGAAGTTTCACTCTGTCATTCACTTGTGAGCCAGTGTTGGCCGGATGTCAGGAACAATGTGCATGCAATTACAACCCTAACGCCAACGTAGACGATGGCAACTGCGATTACTTCTCATGCGTAAGCTGTCCTGCCGGTCAAAGCGGTGTTCGTTTAGATATGACCGATTCATTCGGTGATGGATGGAACAACAATACGTATTCTATCAGTGACTTGGACGGAAACGTTGTGGCTGAAGGTGATCTCGACAATGCTCAGTGCATTACAGGTACCGGTAACTTCGGTATTTCAGCCGGCTTCGATGTTTTCTGCCTTGCAGATGGTTGTTACACAATCACTGTTGGTGGTGGTGCATTTGCCGGAGAGCCAGGATGGTCATTGTCGGATGAGGCGGGTAACGTAATAGTTAGTGCTACCAATCCGAATGGTACTGGTACTTTCTCGTTCACTATCGGCGCAGGCCTTTGCGGTTGCACAGATGAAACAGCTTGTAACTATGATCCGGCTGCTACGTCTGATGACGGCTCATGTGAATTCTCATCATGCGCAGGTTGCACGGACGCAACTGCTTGTAACTTCGATGCTAATGCGCTTATCAACGATCCGGTTCAGTGTTGCTATGACAACTGCGTAACACTGATTATGAACGACTCGTTCGGTGACGGTTGGAATGGCGCAACGGCTACTATTTTGGACGGTAGCGGTAACGTGGTTGGCACAGCAGGCTTACCTGCCGGTAGCAATGGAAATGCTTCTTTCTGCCTTGGAGATGGTTGCTACACCATCATCGTTGGTGGCGGTACTTTTGACGGTGAAATCACGTGGACACTTACCGGAGTAACCGGTGGTATTTTGAATGGTGCTGCCAACGATCCTGCGGGAGTTGGATTCAGCACTGCCGGAGTGAGTTGCATTCCTGGATGTACGATCGCAGTTGCTTGTAACTACGACCCGAATGCTACAGTAGGTGATTGCTCACTTTGTGACTTCTCATCATGCACAGGTTGCACATACGAGCAAGCTTCTAACTATGATGCTACAGCTGCAGTTGACGATGGCTCTTGTGATTTCGGTAGCGTAATCAGTGATTGTCCTGCTGACTTGGATGGTAATGGTTTCGTGGGTGTATCTGACTTGCTGATATTCATTGCAGCATACGGAAGCATCTGCCCGAACTAAGAATAAACGATACACAATAAAAAAAGAGGCTGTCTTCGGACAGCCTTTTTTTTAACCAAAACAATTTCGGAAGAGTTACTAAATGGATACTTTAAATACAATACCTGACCCTTTTGCCCTCTAAAACTTGCCTTTGCTTTCGAAGTAAAGAGGTAGTAACTGCTTAACGGATGGCGAAATGAGAATCTCACCTGATGGGCTTAGCATGTAAAGCTGAATATCTTGTTTTTGTAAGAGTTCGTATTCGAGCATACTTTGGCGACAACCGCCACAAGGAGTCACTG
>JAURKF010000016.1 GCA_030831885.1 Flavobacteriales bacterium | reverse complement strand
TGCGCATGAGCATGAAGGCTCCGGATAAGATTTCAATTTCGTGTACCTCTTCGTTGCTGAGATGACCGAGATGGTATCGGTTGAATCGCGCCGAACGCGGAAACAATTTGGAGACGCCAAAAATCTTGTAGAAGGAAGTTTCAGGTGAAGGCAATCCGCGTTTTGATTCAGGAAGAAATACTCCCTTACCATCCACCATCTTAACGCCGAGACCACCTGCATCAGGGTGTGCATCCATGAACTCGATTACCTTCTTGAATGTATCTTCCTCGACTACAGTATCCGGATTGAGCAGCAGCACATATTCGCCTTTAGCAATGCGCATCGCCTGATTGTTGGCCTTCGAGAAACCAACGTTCTCCTTGTTGGCGATGCATTGCACCCACGTGAATCGCTCTTGCACCATGGCTACCGAGCCATCTACCGAATTGTTGTCGACCACATACACTTCACCCTGCACACCTTGCATTGCCTTCTGCACCGACAAGAGGCATTGTTCCAGAAAATACCGGACGTTGTAATTGACGATGACGATGGTGAGTTTCATGATGCGCGGCCAAATTACGAACGAGAGCTAAACGAACAGGAAGAAGGATGAATTCAACTATCGCTTTAACGACACCTCATACGGCGTGCGCAACATAATACTGCGCCCAAGTGTTACCTCGTCGGTGTATTCAAGCTCGCCACCTACCGCTACCCCGCGAGCGATGGACGATATTTTCACACTGTGTGGACTGAGTTTGCGAAACAGATAGAACGACGTGGTTTCGCCCTCCATCGTGGCGTTCAATGCCAAAATCACTTCGGCCACTTCACCAGTTGCCACGCGGTCGATTAGCGGCTCGATGAACAAATCGGACGGCCCTACTCCATCCATCGGAGAAATTATGCCGCCCAACACATGGTACTTCCCTTGATACTGACCAGTGCATTCGATGGCCATAACATCGCGTATGTCGCCAACTACGCACAGCGTTTTATTGTCGCGAAAAGGCGACGAACATATAGTGCACAATTCGGTATCAGATAGGTTGTTGCATTGCTTGCACCAGCGCGTGTTGGCATGCAAGTCAGTAAGCGAAGATGCGAAGCGCTCGATGTCTTCAGGCTTTCGTTTCATCAGTGCCAGTACCAACCGCAAGGCAGTCTTCCGACCAATGCCCGGCAACGAGCTCACCTGATCGACAGCATTTTCAATATAGCGCGAGGGAATATTCACGACGCGAAAATAGTCGATGGATGCCCGAAGTTTCAACCATCGAGGTTGTTAAGAAATTAACGGTGCATGTCCGTTCAAACGGCGACATCCCACGGATATTCGTTGCATGTCGCCCATGATTATTCTTAGCGTGCTGCTCGTCTATTTTGCAGTGCTGTTCATCATCTCGCTGCGCACTTCGCGCAATGCGAGCAACCAGAGTTTCTTTCAGGCCAACAAATCGGCGCCGTGGTTTTTGGTGGCGTTTGGTATGGTGGGTACTTCGCTTTCGGGCGTTACGTTCGTTTCGGTGCCGGGCACGGTGGGTGCTTCCCACTTTCACTACTTCCAGGTGGTGATTGGTTATTTCATCGGCTACTTCGCTGTAGCGTTTATTCTGCTTCCACTTTATTACAAGCACAACCTCACTTCGATATACACCTATCTGCAGCATCGCTTCGGCATGCGCGCTTATAAAACGGGCGCAGTACTTTTTATCGTTTCGAGAACACTGGGTGCTACGCTGCGTCTGTACCTCGTTATCAACGTGCTGCAGCTGTTTGTGCTCGACGCCATGGGTATTCCCTTCGCGGTAACTGCGCTTGCCATTCTGCTCATGATATTGTTGTACACCTACAAAGGCGGAGTTAAAACCATTGTATGGACCGATACGCTGCAAACCTTTTTCATGCTGCTCGCATTGGTGGTTTGCGTGGGATACATTCTTCACGACATGAACCTCGGACTGGGTGAAGCGATGCGAAAACTAACTGACGCCGGTTATACCACGTTGTTCAACTTCGACGTGAACGACAAACGCTTTTTCCTGAAGCAGATAATCGGTGGTGCGTTCATCACGATTAGTATGACAGGCCTCGATCAGGAAATGATGCAAAAAAACATCAGCGTGAAAAATGTGGGCGACTCACAGAAGAACATGATGACCTTCAGCACCATCATGGTGGCGGTTAATTTCATTTTCCTGTTTCTTGGCGGCATGCTCTACCTCTATGCATCCTCCAAAGGACTGGACGTTAAGGGCGACGACCTCTTCCCTACCCTAGCCATGCAGCACTTGCCAGGCATCATCAGCCTCATCTTCATCGTTGGACTCATCAGTGCGTTGTTCCCTTCGGCCGACGGTGCCATCACAGCGCTCACTGCATCGTTCTGCATTGATGTGCTGGGAATGAATCGAGATGAAAAGAAAACAGAGGAAGAGCGCAGCACGATTCGCAAAAAAGTTCACCTCGCATTTGCCGGATTATTTTTACTGCTGGTGATGTATTTCAAATTGCAGAACAACAAAGAGATTGTGACCATTCTGCTCGACATCGCCGGCTACACCTATGGCCCGCTGCTTGGGCTATTCGCGTTTGGTATTTTCACAAAACACGCCATCAACGATCGACTTTCTACTGCCGTTTGTCTCATCGTTCCCACCATCGCCTTCATCATCGACAAGACCAGCGTGCATTGGCTGGGCGGCTATAAGTTCGGATTTGAGATGCTGGCGATAAATGGGTTGTTGACGTATGCGGGGTTGTGGGGGATAAGGTTAAGGGGTAAGTGGTAAGGGGCAAGGGTTTGTTGAAGGGCCAACTTGCAACTTATAACCTTCAACCAAGTATCTCCCCTAACTCCAACCATCGCATGCTCTTCGCATCGAGCTCCTGCACTACCTTTCCGAGGCGGTCGGTTACCTTGAGCAGCGCTTCATGGTCGGTGCCTGCATCGGCGAGTTGTTGTTCTAGCTCGGCTTTTTCTTTTTCCAGTTGCGGGATTTCCTTTTCGAGCTGATCGTATTCGAACTTGTCCTTGAATGAGATCTTATTCTTGGACGCTTCCGATTTCTTCTCTGCTTTCACTTCTGCTTGTTGCTCCTTGCGCACACCGGCGCGGCGAAGCGCTTCTTGTTCCTCCCAGCGGCGATACGTATCATAATTACCAAGAATATCTTTGACATCGCCTTCGCCGTTGAGCACGAAAATGTGATCAACAAGCTTATCGAGGAAATAACGGTCGTGGCTCACAATCACCATGCAACCGGGATAGTAAAGCAGATATTCCTCCAGCGCAGCGAGCGTAAACACATCAAGGTCATTGGTAGGCTCATCGAGAATGAGGAAGTTCGGATTCTTCATGAGTACAAGCAACAACTGCAGTCGCTTGCGTTCGCCTCCACTCAGTTTCTCCACATACGTGCTGTGCTGGTTGCGCGGAAACATGAAGCGTTCCAGCATTTGCGAAGCCGTGATGGTTTTGCCTTTGGTGAGCGGAATAAAATCGGCCACTTCGCGCACGCACTCGAGCAAGCGCTGTCCTTCCTTCAGCGGCATGCCTAGCTGATTGTAATAACCGAACACAACAGTATCGCCCACCACCACCTTGCCGCCATCGGGTTCAAGTTGCTTGGTGAGCATGTTGAGGAATGTTGTTTTTCCTGTACCGTTGCGGCCTACAATACCAATCTTCTCTTTGTTCTTGAACACATAGTCAAAACCACTGAGCACTTGGGTGTTGCCAAACGACTTTTTCACTTTGTGAAACTCGACAATCTTGCTGCCCATGCGGCTCATGTTGATTTCGAGCTCAAGTGAATCGGGATCATCGTTGCGCACAAGACTTTCTTTCAATTCGTAGAAACTGTCCATGCGCGACTTGCTCTTCACGGTGCGTGCACGCGGCATTCGACGCGCCCACTCCAACTCTTTCTTGAACAGCTGCTCGGCCTTATCACGCACCACACTCTCGAGTTGTTCGCGCTCGGCCTTCTTCTCGAGGTAATACGAGAAGTTGCCCTTATAACGATAGATGGTTTTGTTTTCCATCTCCAGAATTTCATCGGTGATATTCTCGAGGAAATAGCGGTCGTGCGTAATCATAAAGATGGTCATGTTCGACTGCGACAAGAATTCCTCGAGCCATTCGATCATCTCCAAGTCTAGGTGGTTGGTAGGCTCATCCAGCAACACCAAGTCGGGTTCTTCAATGAGCACCTTCGCCAATGCGATGCGTCGCTTCTGACCGCCGCTTAGCGAACCCACCTTGCGGTCGAGATCGTGGATATCAAGTTTACCCAATACTTCCCGTGCACGCGCTTCGTAGTCCCACGCCTGATTGCGGTCCATGGCGTCGTGTGCATGAGTCAGCTCCTTCTCATCGCCCGACTCAACTGCCTTTTCGTAGTCTGCAATGGCCTTTGTTTTTGGACTGTCGGCCGAGAAGATATTTTCGAGGATGGTGGTTGCATTATCGAGCCCATGCTCTTGCGCCAAAAAACCCAACCGCACTTCTTTGTTGTACGTGACCAATCCGCTGTCGGGCGAATCGAGCCCTGCGAGGATGCGAAAGAGCGAACTTTTACCTGCGCCATTGCGCGCCACGAGCGCAATTTTCTGCCCCTTCTCGATACCGAACGTCAAATTTTCGAACAACACGTGAATGCCATACGACTTAGCAACATTTTCGACGGAGAGATAATTCATAGGGGAACAAAATGGGGTGCAAATATCGGTGTAAGCCCGAGGGCATATTCGATAATTTCATGTAAACGCTAGTAATAGTCAAAATCGTCAATTTGCCAGAGAATCAATGCAGCTCGATCATGAATCAAGAAGCGAGCGTTACCGATAAATGACGTACCTTGCCCTTGTGAAAACGTCAGGAAAACATCACAATGATTTTGTCATAGACAAGCTGACCAATTCGATAACCAACAGAATATCGGGTGACAGCCTAATGACGGAAGTATTATTAATTTCCAAGGCTGACCTTAAATCAATCCATAAAAAGAATGGTTGGCTATTCGACTGGAAGCAAGAATTTGCAGCAGCGGAAAAAGAAATTTACAAGCTCACAATCGCGCACAATGAGCGCATCATTCAAGGTCTTGCCAGTATTTCGATAAAACCCGATCATGTTTTCTTAAACCTGATAGAGTCTGCAAAATTCAATCGAGGAGAGCATAAACTCTATGAGGGTGTGCCTGGCAATCTAGTTGCCTTTGCATGTCGATTATCCTTTCAACGAGGATTCGACGGATTCGTAGCTTTTCATGTGAAAACTCAACTCATCAATCATTACGAGAAAACTCTTAAGGCTAGTCACCAAGGCAATCAATTAATGGTAATTGACACGACGGCCGCGATTGAACTCGTAAACAAATACTTCAAATCATGAGAACTAAAAGAAAAACTACGGAGTTAGATGTTGATTTCATTCAAAGTCGCCCTTTAACTCCAGAAGAAGAAAAGGAGCTTAGTCTATATATCAAAAAAAGAAAAAATCTTACCCGTCCAAAGAAATCAAAAGCAGCTTAATTCGCTTTCCGCAGCAATTGAGGCTCGTTTCTTTTTCAAAAAACTAAGCCTTGCAGTTTTCATTATCGTCTAGTCCAATTTCAGATTTTAAGCAAAGCACACCATTAAAGGATTCAAGTTCTTGATTCATGAACATTCCCTACCCAACTATCTTCGCCCTATGAATATCACGTGGCAGATATACGATTGGAACGAACTATCGAATGACATGCTCTATGCAATTCTAGCATTGCGAGCAGAAGTCTTTGTAGTTGAACAGAATTGCCCGTATCAAGATGTGGATGGCAAAGACAAGAAAAGCCTTCACGTATGCGGGTATTCTCAAGAAGGATTGCTCTTCGCCTATGCACGACTTGTGAAGCCGGGAGTATCTTACCAAGAATGGTCTATAGGTCGTGTTGTTTCTTCGCCACTTGTTCGTCGCACCGGAATAGGTGAAATGCTAATGCAAACCTGTATGGATTATTTCGCAGAAAAGGATATTACCTCGGTCCGCATATCTGCCCAATCGTACCTTCATGAATTTTATACTAAGTTCGGTTTCGTTCGTGTGGGCGATGAGTACCTTGAAGACGACATCCCACACATGCAAATGCTTTACTCTAAAATACCCTGATGAATCCACAACTTGAAATTCTATTCAATCAGCTGAGCGAATCTAAACGCGCACTGGAAATGGCTATTGCAGCTGCATCGTGCGATGCGCATTTTGCTACTGTGGGTGAATGGAGTATAGCACAAGTTGTAGAGCACTTGGTTTCTTCGGAAAGCGGCACATTAGGCTATATGAAAAAAAAGTGCTCTAGTGGTTGGGAGTCATTGGAAGAAGCCGGCGATGAGCATCGGGCAAATAGTGCAGCCATCAACGCACGACTTGAAAGCAATGAGCGTTATAAAGCGCCTGACGTCCTGCCTGAACCAACCAATGATATTGACCTACAGGAACTTTTTTCGCGATGGAATTTGTTGCGAGAAGAAATGAAACTTTTTCTAGCCCACGTTCCGTCAGAACATCTCAACAAACTGGTATTTCGCCAGCCGGCTGCAGGCATGCTAAACACAGTGCACGCATTGAAATTTATGGACGCTCATTTGCGCCACCATCTGCCGCAAATAGAAAGAATCAGCAATTCGTAATCCATGGAATTGCCCACTCCCAAGCGCGATCGGATTACACAGCAACTGCTGATGGCATTTGCGTTTGCAATTCCATGGGCCAAAAAAGCTCTACCGACGCTCATAGGAATAATAGTGCTTATTGTGTTCATTCGATTTTTAAAAACAAGGAAATGGCATATGCCTTCGAGGCCAACAGCCTTGATTGCACTGCTCGCAATTTTCCTGCTGCTTATCGTTGGAATAACTTATTCTCAACACCCCGATGAAGGATGGAATGAGATTGGAATCAAATTTTCCTTCTTCATTTTTCCAATGCTCGCATTACTTCTGCCCAAGGTCAATCGCGAAGAAGTAACTTCAGTTCATCATGCATTCGTTGCCGGGTGTTTTTTATTTATGACCATTACGCTGGCACATGGAATTTTTATTACTCTTAATCATGGCGATTGGTATTATCTCACTTACGACCGGCTAAGTTGGTACATGCACCCAACGTATGCAGCAACCTACCAGTCCATATC
>JAURKF010000142.1 GCA_030831885.1 Flavobacteriales bacterium | reverse complement strand
ATGGCAATACATACGGATGATTCGGAGGTTAGTGCATCACGCAACAAGGTGCGCGGCATCTGTTCGAAGCAATGCGCTATGAAGCGCTGATCTGTGTCGATTCCCGCAATCCATTGCTCAAAATCGATGAGCTCATGAATAACGGGGAGAAAAGTTCGGCGCGACTGCTTAAGCGCAGAAACAGCAACCCTTTGCAACCGTTCGATCGAATAGCGAGATCGCTCGGAATGTTGGCATTGTAAAAGGCTGATTTCCCCCACCCCTAATTCGATAGCTTTCTCCACCAACCATTCTATCCTATCGGCATTTTTGGTGGGTGCAATCCCAAGATGCAATGCGACGGGTAAATCGGTAGTTGGCATTTGTTGCACAGGAGTGGCACTCACTTTATGTCTGTCCACAATGAGTTCAGCCTTAAATAACTCTCCCATTCCATTCGTCACTTCGATAAAATCACCACTTCTCAATCGCAAGGCCTTGTGTATGTGCGTCGCCTCCGAAGAGTCGAACTCCACAGTGCGATTCATAGATGCAAGTGCGTGATAAAAAAAAGTTGTGCTCATTTACGCAAATAACGAATATATGCCAAATGAGCACCTGCATAGGATTCGCGGAAATTCCAATTGCCCACGCCGACCAGACTAATTCCTGAATATTTTCCAAGCCGCAAACCGGCCTCTATTTGAAAGGGCACACCCAACGTAATGCCCGTCACGTATTCGTTTTCATAATCCGCCTTTCGACAAAATTGTCGGACATTAAAACCAAAACCAAGCGCGCCCGTGGCGTACCACTTCTTGCCGGCCCAGCCATCACCCCAAAGCAACCCCAGCTCGGTCAGCTTGTTTCGACGATCGGTGCACGAGTCATCTGCTGCAATTAAAAGTTCTTGCGTGAAGCAAATCCGGCTCTGAACCAGCGAAGTTTCTCCACGCTTGGAATAAGAAACCATTCCTTGCCATGACCAGAAATCGGCTGAATTAAGTCCTCCCCCGAAACTCATCCATCGCTCACCTCGCAAGGGGTTGTCTTCATACTGCCCTTTCACAATCCCTGGGCAAAAAAGAGTACCACACGCAATTACAAAACTAATTATCAGACGTTTATTCATTTCTTTACTGAAAAATCAATCAGATTTACGCCGACAATTACGGACTAAATCCAATGTCGTTTTTTTGCCAACCATTTTTTTTTCCATAGAACCATGTTTTTGAGTAACAACCTCGTACATTTGCGCCCCTAAAATCAATAACTGTTAACCGGGTTTCGCACCCAACAAACAAAAAAACATGGCAGTAAAACTCCGACTTCAACGTCACGGTAAGAAAGGAAGTCCTTTCTACCACATCGTAGCAGCAGACTCTCGTTCACCACGTGATGGAAAGTTCATTGAGCGCATAGGCAGCTACAATCCAAACACAAACCCGGCAACCATTCAATTGGACAATGCCAAAGCAATCGAGTGGCTTAACAATGGCGCACAACCAACGGATACTGTGCGTGCGATGCTGAGCTACACAGGTGTATTGTACCGTCAGCACCTTCAAAAGGGTGTACTGAAAGGCGCACTTACACAAGATGAGGCAGACAAGCGATTCGAAGCGTGGTCTGCAGAAAAGAGCAACAAGGTGCAGGGCAAAAAAGATCGTCTTGCTAAAGAAAAGAGCGAAAGCCTAAGCAAGAAGATGAAACATGAGCGTGAAGTGAATGAAAATCGCCTGAAAGCCATGACTGCTGCTGCGGAAGCAGCAAGCGCTAGTGCTGCTCAGGTTGAAACTGAAGCTCCAGCTACAGAAGCTCCAGCTGCTGAAGAGGCCAGCGATGCCGCTGAAGCATAATAAACTTGATATTACTCTAAGCCACTCTGCGGAGTGGCTTTTTTTTTAACGCGTACAACGAAATGACAATTCCTGATAAAAAAGATCTGCATGCCATAGGCTACTTTTCGAAGTTACACGGTTTCAAAGGAGAACTAACCGCTGCACTTGATACCGGCGATATTCACGACTATGAGGATTTGGATATCATCTTCCTGGAGGTAAAAGGAACCTTGGTGCCCTACTTCGTTGAACTACTTGAATATAAAACGAACTCTGCTGCCAAGGTTAAATTAGAAGGGGTTGATACGGAAGAGAAAGCGAAATCCTTGGTGAAATCGACTATTTACATTCAAAAAAGCGACATGAGCGAACCCGACACCAAAAGGGTAGCACTGCATGCTATTACAGGGTACCGCGTTTTCGATACTGAGCATGGTGACATAGGTATAATCGATCACATTGAAGAGTCGAGCAACAATCCGCTCATGATAATTCTGAACGGAAAAAAAGAAATCCTTATACCACTCAACAATGACTTTTTCGAATCAATTGATGACGATAAGCGCGAGGTTCGTATTACCGCTCCGGGTGGCTTGATTGACTTTTACCTCAACCAGTAATTAGGCACTTCTAAACTCACTTCCATCTTTGTAAAACTTATTGAAATGATGGTCGGATCTCTATGGTCCTGCATATAAAACTCCGTACATTCGCGGCCGAACAAAAACTTCTGATAACGATGAGCAAAGTTTTCGATCTAGATATGATAAAAGCCGTCTACAGCCGCTTTCCCCAGCGAGTGGAGGCAGCGCGAAAAGTGACCGGCAAACCATTAACACTCACAGAAAAAATCCTGTACACACACCTCTGGTCAGGAGATGCCAACACTGCATTCGAGCGTGGAAAAAGTTATGTGGATTTCGCACCCGATCGCGTTGCCATGCAAGATGCTACAGCCCAAATGGCATTGTTGCAGTTCATGCAGGCCGGTCGTAAGAAAGTAGCCGTGCCTAGCACCGTGCATTGCGACCACCTCATTCAGGCACGGGTGGGCTCATCTCAAGACTTGAGCGATGCACTCAGCAAGAACAACGAAGTGTTCAATTTCCTGTCATCTATTTCGAACAAATACGGAATCGGTTTCTGGAAGCCCGGCGCAGGTATCATCCACCAGGTGGTATTGGAAAATTACGCATTTCCCGGTGGTATGATGATCGGTACTGACTCACACACGGTTAACGCAGGCGGTCTTGGAATGGTAGCCATTGGTGTTGGCGGTGCAGATGCCATGGACGTGATGGCAGGCATGGCCTGGGAACTGAAGTTCCCCAAACTCATTGGTATCAAACTCACCGGCAAACTCAATGGCTGGTGTTCGGCTAAAGACGTAATTTTAAAAGTTGCAGGTATCCTCACTGTAAAAGGTGGTACAGGCTGTATCGTTGAATATTTCGGCGAAGGCGCACAATCGCTTTCTTGCACAGGAAAAGGCACCATCTGTAACATGGGCGCAGAAATAGGAGCTACTACTTCAACCTTCGGATATGATGAAAGCATGGAACGTTACCTGCGCTCTACCGGACGTTCTGAAGTTGCAGATATTGCCAATAGTATCAAGGCTCACCTAACAGGAGATGCTGAGGTGTATGCCAACCCGGAGCAGTACTTTGATCAGGTTATAGAAATTAATCTGAGTGAACTCGAGCCGCACCTCAATGGTCCATTCACACCTGATTTGGCGACTCCTATTTCGAAAATGAAAGAAGAAGCTGCCAAAAACAACTGGCCCACCAAAGTGGAAGTCGGATTGATTGGTTCATGCACCAACTCATCCTATGAAGACATTGCTCGCTCTGCTTCACTTGCAAAGCAGGTGATTGAAAAGAACCTCAAGCCCAAGGCTGAGTTCAGCATCACGCCGGGTAGCGAAGTGGTACGCTATACTATAGAGCGCGACGGATTCATCCATACATTCAATGAGATGGGTGCAACAGTTTACGCCAACGCATGCGGACCATGCATAGGCATGTGGGCCCGTGTGGGTGCTGAGAAAAAAGAGAAGAACACAATCGTTCACTCATTCAATCGCAACTTTCAAAGCCGCAACGATGGCAATCCGAATACTCTTGCCTTCGTTGCTTCTCCCGAGTTAACTACTGCCCTTGCTATTGCAGGCGACCTCACCTTCAACCCTATGACCGATACGCTGGTAAACGAGAAGGGAGAACATGTGAAGCTCGATCCGCCTAGCGGTGACGAGCTTCCAACTAAAGGCTTCGATGCAAAAGATCCCGGGTACCAGGCACCAGCCGAAGATGGCAGCGGAGTAGAGGTTAATGTCGCTTCGGATAGTGAGCGCCTTCAGTTGCTTGCTCCCTTCAGCGAGTGGAATGGTCAGAATATCACAGGCGCGCGCGTGCTTATCAAAGCAAAAGGCAAATGCACCACCGATCATATTTCGATGGCCGGCCAGTGGTTGCGTTTCCGTGGGCACCTCGACAACATTGCCAACAACACACTCATTGGTGCGACCAACTTCTTCAACGGAGCTCAGAACAGCGTGAAGAATCAACTGACGGGCGCATACGATGAAGTACCGAAAGTTCAACGTGCTTATAAAGCCGCCGGTGTGCCAACCTTGGTAGTGGGTGACCAGAACTATGGGGAAGGATCATCGCGCGAGCATGCTGCGATGCAACCCCGTCATTTGGGTGTACGCGCCATATTAGTGAAGTCCTTTGCTCGTATTCACGAAACGAATTTGAAGAAGCAAGGAATGCTTGCGCTCACATTCAGCAATGAAGCGGATTACGATAAGATTCAAGAAAACGATATGGTGAATTTCATTGACCTCGTTTCATTCGCCCCCGACAAGCCATTGCATCTTGAGCTCGTGCACGAGGACGGCTCGAAAGAAACAATCGCCGTGAATCATACCTACAATACCCAGCAGATAGAATGGTTCAAAGCAGGAGGTGCGTTGAACTTGATAAGGAAAGGGATTGGAGCGTAATTCAATATTCAACAGTGAAAAGCCCCGATCAGGGGCTTTTCACATTATGATAACCCACACAAGTAAACTTCTCAATGGCATAGAAGGATGCTCCATTATCAATTAAAATTCAACCCTATTTTCGCACCATGACTCCCTCCAAACAACGAACGCTGAATCAAGCAGTCAGTTTAAGCGGTGTAGGTCTTCACACCGGCGAAACAGTAAACGTTCATATTCTTCCGGCTCCAGAGAATAGTGGATATGTGTTTCAACGCACCGACCTTGATGGACAACCAACTATACCTGCCGATTGCGATTTGGTTGTAAGCACGCAGCGCGGAACAACGCTCGAATACAAGGGTGCACGCGTCTATACCACTGAGCACATTTTGGCCGCCATCTATGGCTGCATGATAGACAATGCCATCATTCAACTCGATGGGCCCGAAGTGCCAATCATGGACGGAAGCTCAAAACCCTTTGTTGAAGCGATAATCGCAGCAGGAATAATTGAGCAGAACGCTGAACGAAAATACCTTGTGCTGGATGAAAACATCACCTATGAAGACAAGGATAAAAATATTGAAATGCTTGCTGTTCCGACCAATGGCGGAGAGTTTCGGCTTACTGTAATGGTCGATTACAATTCTCCGGTTTTGGGCACGCAGCATGCCCACATGTATGAGCTGGACCACTTCATCGATGAAATTGCAACGTGCAGAACTTTCGTTTTTCTAGGCGAGCTGGCTTTGCTGGCTAAAAATGGACTAATCAAAGGAGGAAGTCTTGATAATGCGATTGTACTTGTTGAGCGCGATTATTCCGAAGTTGAAATAAAGGAAATCCTTAAGCAACTAGGTCGTGAAAACCTCAATGTAAAAGTGGAAGGAATGGGTGTTCTCAATACCACCAAACTGCAATTCGAAAATGAACCCGCTCGTCATAAGTTACTCGACATTGTTGGAGATCTTGCCCTCACCGGTCGTTTTATAAGGGGTCACATACTTGCTGCGCGCCCCGGGCATTTCGGAAACGTAGAGTTCGCCAAGATTCTTAAGGGCATTATTAAAAAACAAAAAGATTCTACTCCTTCATTCGACATTTTTAAAAAGCCTCTTTACGATATAAACGACATTGCTAAAATGCTTCCGCATCGCTATCCGTTTTTGCTGATTGATAAAATCCTCGAGATGGACGCAACAAGTATTGTCGGTTTAAAAAACGTGACAATGAACGAGCCCTTCTTCCAAGGACATTTCCCGGGAAATCCGGTAATGCCAGGCGTTCTCCAGGTGGAGGCGATGGCACAAGTGGGAGGCATTTATGCACTATCTCAAGTGGAAGACCCTGAAAACTACAGCACTTATTTCATGAAAATTGATGGGGTCAAATTCAAGCAGAAAGTGCTTCCTGGCGACACCATCATTTTCAAGTTAACCTTGGAAAGCCCCATTCGCAGAGGTCTCGTAAATATGCGTGGGGTCGCCTACGTGAACGGTAAAGAGGCATGTGAAGCCGTCATGCTTGCTCAGGTAGTGCGTGACCGTGTTGCAAAAGAAACATCTCAAGAAGCGCACGCATGAGCACCATGAACATCATCCATCCCGATGCACGAATTGCTGCCAACGTGGAAATTGGTCCATTCACATCGATTGCGGCCGATGTAGAAATAGGAGAAGGAACCTGGATTGGTCCCAACGTTACCATTATGGACGGCGCCCGCATCGGCAAACACTGCAGAATTTTTCCGGGAGCAGTTATTTCAGCCATACCGCAGGATTTGAAGTTCGAGGGCGAAAAAACAACTGCAGAAATTGGTGATTATACCACTATTCGTGAATGTTGCACCATCAACCGAGGCACCAAGGACAAATTCACAACGAAAGTCGGATCCCATTGCTTGCTGATGGCGTATGTCCACATTGCGCATGACGCCACAGTGGGCGATCACTGCGTTATTGCCAATAGTGCCAACATTGCAGGGCATGTCGAAATCGAAGACTGGGTTATCATCGAAGGTGTCGTTGCCATTCAACAATTTGTGCGCATTGGTGAGCATTCCTTCATTGCCGGTGGAAGTTTGGTCCGTAAAAATGTTCCACCTTATATCAAAGCCGCCCGTGAGCCGCTCAGCTACGCAGGAGTGAATACGGTAGGTCTTCGCAGAAGAGGTTTCGACAATGAAGTCATTGCACATATAGAGGATGTGTATCGCATGATCTATGTGCACAACAGCAACATGAGTCGCGCAATTCATGCATCCGAGCTTGAACTGCCCAATTCGGAGCATAAGCAGATTATTCTCGATTTCATCAGAGAAAGTGACAAGGGTATAATTCGCGGACCACAAGGCCTCTGATTCTTTGCAAATCGAATTGCAACATATCGCAAAGCGTTATCGCAAAGATTGGATCTTCCGTGGCGTCTCACTCGAATTAGAAAAAGCAAGCCGAACCGCAATAATTGGCAATAACGGTTCAGGTAAGTCGACGCTGGTTCAGATTATTTCAGGATTTCTTTCTCCTTCCGAAGGTCATGTTCTATGGAGTCTTAACAATCTAAACATGACAAGAGAGGGTTTATACCGACATGTTGCACTTTGTTCCCCGGCTCTTCAATTATGGGACGAACTCACCTTAGATGAAAATTTAAGCCTCTTTCTTCGCTTTAAAAAATTACCAAGTTGTAAGAGCACGGAGGATTTTGCATACCAAATCAATCTGGAAAATCATCGTCATCAAACGCTAAAAACCTTTTCCAGTGGAATGAAACAGCGCGTTAAGTTGGGGTTGGCAATTCTGAGCGATGCGGAACTTTTGCTGCTCGACGAGCCCTGCTCACACCTCGACTCTTCGGCAGTTAGTTGGTTTCAATCGATGCTTCAACGTATTTCAGATCAACGCACCGTTGTTATTGCCTCGAACCGCGACGAACGTGAAACTTCATTTTGTACGCACACGTTGGACATGAGTAAATTCAACACCTAGACCTGATGACCAGGCCGCAGCAAATCGTTGATGGTCTTTACGGGATTGAATGTAGATACAGGTACTTCCACAAAAACAGTATTCCAAAGTGCCATGGCACCATTCCAAAGGCCCGGCCACTCTAAAGCCTTTATTACATGACCTTGCTGAAATTTTTCGCTAACAAAGCCAGAGGTGTAATCAATAAACTGATCCAATTGGTAGTTCACACCATCTCTGTTTTTAATACTGCATACCAAATCGACAGGATTAAAATGCGTAGATGAAGAAAGGATTTTCAATTGTTGGATATCCGTATGGTCCACCTGACTTTTCTCTACAATTTGTTTACTGATATAACCCCCCGGCATTTTAACCCAAAATGGTCCTCCACCCGGCTCACCTTCGTTGCGCACCATTCCACATACACGCAAGGGTCTGTCCAAGCGCAAACGAGCATACTGAAGTGCCTGTTGACGATTCATATCTAACGGAACACCGGGTTGAAACCAGCTTTGAATAAACTCCAGAGCAGCGTCCAGCGCTTGCTCATCCGAATCCAATCGATTCAGCAGATCAACAATACGCCGGCGAAGATCAACCACTACCCCCCCAAGAATTTGTTTGTAGAAAACCGTCTCGGATAGACGACTGCGCGTTGTGACATTATCGATATTCTTTATGAAAATAACATCGGCATCGAGCTGTTGCAGATTTTGAATGAGCGCTCCGTGGCCGCTCGGACGAAATACCAGATTTCCGTACTTATCGCGAAATGGCTCGTTATTCAGTGTTAAAGCCAAGGTATCTGTTGAAGGATCTTGCGAACTATAAGTCAATTCAACATGATCATATTCAAATTGTCTGAGCTTCTCCTCAAAATATCGATTCACCTTTTCCTGATGTTGGGGCGCTAAAGTGAAATGAATTCCGCAACGTCCGTCACCTTGTTTACCGTAAGCAATGGCCTCATACAAGTGCTCATCAAACGCAGTACAAAGTTCATCGCCATATCGATGAAAGATAACTAACCCCTTCAATTGATCATCGTAGTGCATGCCATCCTTACCAAGAATGAAGTCAAAAATTCGGTTCCACTCATTTGCGTTACGAAGCCCTGCAAGGCTCAACCCTTTGCGACTCATTTCCGTTTCAAGCAAGGTGCGAAAAGGAAATCGATCGAAACTGAGTATGAATTCCTCTGTCAAATCAGAAATGTTGTCTGCAGAATAATGATACAAATGCTTAAACATTCGGCTGGCTGCTCCTGAGGAAGGCACCAGTTTCTGAATTGTAAGTCGGGAGCGCGACTGCTCAAAAATTTGCTGATAGCTAATACATTCGGAGGCGTTTAACATTAAAATACCATCACCCACAGTGCACGGCCTTTCCAGACGGGCCGGGTGAGTGTCGTTCACAAATTGATGAATTTGATCCAATACAGCCTTAACGCTCATACCGCGTTGATCCAACTGTCTCTCATCCTGAGCATTGAATGCCATAGATTTCTTTTGTGCGAAGATAAATGCACTATACCCGCATAAAAAAGAAAACCGCCTGGTTCAAATCCGAAGACCATCCCCATAGCGGCTCTCCACCCTATTTCGTGAATTTTTTTATGTTATGCCGCCGGACGTTGTATAGCATCCATTAGCTGATCATAGACAACCTGACAATTTCGTTTTACCCTGCCCACGAGCGTGGGTAATTCATCCAGATTCCTCATATACTTTGAATCTTGCTCTATCTGAATGATATCTTCCTCCATATCCTTTATTCCCAACATGGCTACAGAACTCTTTGCTTTGTGAGCCAGCGGATGTAATGACAATGGCTCATTTCTGCGAACACACTCCTCCATTTCGCTCACATATTTTGGCACTTGCTGCAAGAAGAGCGCTATGATATTATTGACCATTTCACGGTTTCCCTGAAACACTTGATTCAGGTATGATAAGTCGTAGCGGGTTGCAGTATTCATTTCCATTTTCTTAGTTGTTTAGGATATGAGCTTGTACCATACCAGCGCATAAAAAGTTTCAT
>JAURKF010000141.1 GCA_030831885.1 Flavobacteriales bacterium | reverse complement strand
CAAATACCCGGATGCCAACTTTTGGAGGGGAAGATGCAACAACCGATTAGAGGTGAATCCCGACCAACCCATCGCCGGTTTAGCCAAACCATTCCACGAAAAATTTATTCGCTTGGTAGGAACCGACTCACGCGTAATTGAAGCCAACAAAAAAAATCTAATTGAAGCCTACAATTACTTGGGTGTGTTTTACAACCTGAACAAGAATTTCGAATTCAGCAAAGCAGCTTTAATCAAAACTGTTGAGCTCGATGCTGCCAATAAAATTGCCACCACACTATTGGCTGATCCGAACCTTGTTTCAGCAAAAGGAACATGTGAATTGATTCCACAGCAATAATTGAAAGAATGTATTGACAAAAAAGGCAAGGCTGCGGCTTTGCCTTTTTTGTTGTGCTGCTCCCTTGAACTACTTTAGCTTCCCTCAATTTTGAACTTAAGACCCTATGGTTTCTCAGCAAATAGCAGATAAAGCAACATCATGGATTAATTCAGCCTCTATTGATGACGAATCGAAAAAAACGATTCGTGACATGATTGCTCACGACGAAAAACAACTCACCGAATGTTTTTATAGCGATTTAGAATTCGGTACCGGAGGATTGCGGGGCATCATGGGAGTTGGCACAATGCGAATGAATATTTACACGGTTGGCATGGCCACACAAGGGTTGGCCAATTATATTCTATCGCAGTTTCCTCAATCAACAGCAAGCGTAGCTATCGCCTACGACTCTCGCAACAATTCACTTCTTTTCGCTCAAACAGCCGCGAATGTGCTTTCTGCGAATGGCATCGAAGTACACATGTTCCATGAACTTCGACCTACACCACTGCTTTCTTATGCCGTGCGGACATTGCGCTGCAAGGCAGGCATTGTAATTACCGCTTCTCACAACCCCAAGGAATACAACGGATACAAAGTTTACTGGGAAGATGGTGCGCAAGTGCTGCCCCCTCACGATAAAGGTATAATTACAGAGGTGCGCAAAATCAACAGTCCGGATGAAGTGAATTTCAAAGGCAATTCAGCCCTCATTCACACTATACCACATAGTGTTGAAGATGCATACATACGCGATGTACAAAAGGTGATTCACGCACCCGATGCTATTCGGCAAGCAACCGAATTAAAAATAGTTTACACCTCCATTCACGGCGCCGGAATTACAATGGTACCTCGCGCATTAGGGGCGCTTGGATTTGAAAAAGTTTTCATTGTAGATCGCCAAGCCATCCCCGACGGCAACTTCAGCACGGTCCAATCGCCAAATCCGGAGGAGCGTGAGGCTCTTACTATGGCATTGCAACTCGCTGAAGAAACCAATGCCGACCTTGTAATCGGCACCGATCCCGACACCGATCGTGTTGGTATGGCAATACGCGACCACAACGGTAAGATGACCTTGCTGAATGGCAATCAAGCCGCTTGTTTATTGGTGTATTATCAACTCGAGCGTTTACGTGAAAAGAACGAGATCAAATCCAATCACTACATTGCTAAGACAATTGTTACAACCGATCTTCTAGAAGAAATTGCTCAGCTTCATGGCGTGAAATGGTACGACACATTAACGGGCTTCAAATACATCGCTGGGGTTATTCGTGAGAAAGAAGGCAAGGAAATATTCATTGCCGGTGGTGAAGAAAGTTATGGTTATTCCGTAGGTGAATTTGTGCGCGATAAGGACGCTGTTCTTTCATCGGTAGTGTTGTGCGAAATTGCAGCTTGGTGCGCTGCACAGAGCCGAACCATGTGGAGCCTGTTAATGGAGATATACGAGCGCTGTGGATTGTATCACGAATCACTGCTTTCAGTTACACTCAAAGGCCTGGATGGTTTGCAGCAGATTCAAACAAAAATGACCAATCTGCGGTCCAATCCTCCTAAGCAGCTTGCAGGATCCGATGTAGTTGAATTGCGTGATATTGAACAACAACAATCAACCGATTTGCGGACGGGTGCATTCAAGCAACTCAATCTTCCCGCATCGAACGTGCTGCAATTCGTGTTGGCCGATGGAAGTAAAATTTCAGCTCGACCAAGCGGAACGGAACCCAAGATAAAGTTCTATTTCTCTATGAAAGCACCGTTCAAAGGTTTAGAGCATTATGCGGAACAAGTTGCAGAAATGGAAACTCGCATGAGGATTATTCAAGAAGAACTCGGTATGAAGTAATGCTGAAATCAAGTTCTTTCAATACCCGAATTGCGCTCGCTTTTGTGTCAGCAATGTTCGTATTGCGTTTATTCCACATTACAAACCCACCCATTGAAGTAGCCCATAATTGGCGACAAACGACATCGCTCATGGTGGCGCGCAATTTTCACCAGTTCGACTCCAACATACTTTACCCCACAATCGATGAAACGGGCGAAAAGCGTGGAGTTGTGGGTATGGAGTTTCCTGCAATTCCGTATGCTATTCACCTTGTTTCTATTCCATTTGGTTACGACCATTGGTACGGGCGGTTGCTTGTGCTCGCGTTGGTGACAATTGGAAGCTGGTACTTTTTTCTACTGACGCGATTATACGTTGTAGAAAAAACAGCATTGTGGGCTACGCTTCTATTCTCCGCTTCATCATTGTTTCATCTTGGCAGAAAGATTATGCCCGACCCAGCAGCACTATCCCTTGTAATAATTGGGTTATACCATGGCACGCGCTATTTGAAGGAAGGAGGCAATATGCGGCTGCTTGCCTATTTCTTGTTTGCAGCACTTGGCACACTTGTAAAAATTCCTTTCGGGTTATACCTCGCTTTACTCACGTTTCCTTTCTTCAACGCACAGGTTCCTAATAATCGAAGGGTGATGTTTTCAATCGTGTCAAGTATCATCCTTTTCGTGGTATGGTGGTGGTATTTCTCATGGAATATGCACCTTGCCGCTGAATTCGGACAGTGGTACAACTCCGGAAAACCTTTGATGTCGGGCGTTTCCGAGCTGATACAACACCCTATGGAAGCCCTGGAGCGGTTTTATTTTTCCGCCTATCACTCATACATATGGGGGGCTCTTTCGCTCATTGGCATTGGATATTTACTGGTAAAACGATCTGCTATAGCGATTGCAATAACAGCGGTTCTTCTTCCGCTGATTGTTCTCTATATGATGAAATCGGGCAGCCTATTTACGCATCACGGATATTACGCCCTTATTCTCGTCCCGTGGCTTGCGCTAAGCGGAGCTCTATTTCTTGAAAAAGTAAATCCGCGCATAGCCGCAATACTTCTATTTGCAGGCTTCGTGGAATCCATCGCCAATCAACAACATGATTTTTTTATCAAACCGCAAGCATTCAACAAGCTTCAACTCGAGACCATAGCAAACAATGTCAGTAATCAAACCGATCTGGTGGCACTTGTTTCCAATGCAAACCCCAATGAGTTTTATTTTCTGAACCGCAAAGGTTGGCTTGTTGAACCCGCAGATTGCACCGATGCACACTTGCAAGAATTAAGCAGTCGCGGATGCCGTTACCTTTTTGTTCCTGCAGAGCGCATGCCATTAGCCGTATCCTATTCGCCGGTTTTCGAAAATAACCAGTACACTGTGTTTGAATTGAAATAGCCCTATCTTCGTATCAATGAAGCGCATCGTTCTTCTAACGATTCTAAGTGTTTACGTCTTGCTTACCGCCGGCGTTCAACTTCACCTTCATTATTGCTGCGGACATCTTTCAGATTTTCATTTTCAAGCAACGAATGACTGCGAGCATGGTAACGATGAAGAACATGAAGGCGATTGCTGCGGAAAACAGCATTGCTGTTCATTCATTCACATCGACTTGAAAGTCGATGAATCACACCAACCCTCAGAACTAGCGCGATTCATTCCAATTTTGTTTCTAGAGCCAAATGTTCCATTACCTGCAATGGATGTTTGCGCCAATTCCAACATCATTGATTTTTCGGAAAATGATTCGCCACCGCCAAACAGCAAACGATATCTTCTATTTCATTCGTTGGTTCTTTACGCTTAACGTATTAAAAGGAGTTGCTACTCTGCACCTTATGTACTAGTTTTTTGTGCACCGCAATGCACAACGACAAAGCGTTTATTAAAAAAATAATTCCAACATTCAGGACATGAAAAAGATATTCATCACCTTACTTATATTCACGGTTTCGGCTTCCGCCTTTTCTCAAAAAGCCAACAAAAATCCAATCACAGCAACCTTTTGGGTGGCCGGTGTATGTGGTATGTGCGAAAAATCAATAGAAGCTGCTCTCGATACAAAGGGAATCATTAAAGCCGATTTTCAGTTAGCCGATAATATGTTGACCGTAACGTATAAGCCGACAAAAATTACGGAAGAACAAATTCATGCGCTGATCAATGACGCAGGATACGATACCGAGAAAAGCACTTGCACGGATGCCCAGTATGCACGAGTACACGGATGCTGCAAATACCGTGAACTCGAAAAACACTAAGGGCAATGAGACTAATTATTCTTGCGGGACTGATACTCTCCGTCATCAGCCTTCACGCTCAAGGAGTTTCAGGAACCGTAGTAGGCAAGCTCACAGATGGTTCAAAGGAGCCCCTTGCTTTTGCAAATGTGGTTTGGAAAGACACACGAAGTGGCACAGTGACCGATGAACAAGGTAAATTCAAGATAGGCATTCCTCCGGGAGCCAACCTTCTCGTGATCTACTACATCGGTTTTAAGTCGGATACGATTGTCTATACAGGTCAACAAGAAATCCATGTGGTTCTGCAGCAAATTGAATCCGGGCAAGCAGCAGTTGTCATAGAAGGAGAGCGCTCATCAACCTATATTAACTCACGCGACCCGCAGTTGTTTCAGGTGATGAATGAAAAAGAGCTCTGCAAGGCTGCTTGTTGCAACCTAAGCGAAAGCTTCGAGACGAACGCTTCTGTCGATGCTGCATATGCCGATGCTATAACAGGCACGCGACAAATTCGCATGCTGGGATTAGAAGGCAAATACACGCAAATGCTATTTGATAATATTCCCGCTGTTCGCGGTCTTTCCAGCACATATGGTCTCACATATGTGCCCGGTCCATGGGTGAAAAACATTTACGTTACCAAAGGTGTTGGGTCAATCACCAGCGGTTACGAAAGCATGGCCGGTCAAATAAATGTAGCATTGAAAAATCCGGAAAACGCGGAGCGTTTTCACCTGAACGCATACGCAGGAAGCGGCGGGCGCACTGAGCTCAATCTTGTTTTAGGGCCTAAATCAGAGAGAGAGAATGAAATTGTAGTTGCAGGTGACGAGAATAAACATCGTCACATTAAAGGAAGTTTGCTCGCACACGGGGCCATGTCGCAACTGCGAACCGACATGAACGGCGATGGTTTTCTCGACAACCCTCTCTTTTCAAACCTTTCGCTCCGCAACGAATGGCACTTCGACGGAGATGGTGGCTTGGGCGCTCAAGTAGCGCTCAATTATCAAAACATAAACACTGTGAGCGGCCAGTTGGATTATAATCCGTCCGATGAAGTTGGATCAAGGTTGTGGGGTGTAAACACATATACCCGACGATACGAGGCATCAACGAAAGTGGGTTATGTGTTTCCGGGGAAACCGTGGAAGAGTTTTGGTTCACAAGTGAACGCATTGTATCATGATCAAGAAGGTGATTACGGATTTCAAGCCTATAGTGGGGAACAACGCAGCGGCAGGGTCAACTTGCTTTTTGCATCGCGCATTCTAAATGAGTCGAATACGTTCACCACCGGTTTAACCTATGTTTTCGATGACTATCGCGATACGCTTACGTCCAATTTTGATTTATTGCAACGTGTCATGCCTCTCGGCAGACAAGAACGAGTGTCAGGAGTATTCTTTGAATATACGTTGAAGGTCGAAGATAAATTCACACTGGTTGCTGGATTGCGCGAAGACCTTCACAATCTCTATGGAGCGCTCTTCACGCCTCGGTTGCATGCGCGCTACAGCATAAACGATCACACGACCTTGAAGGCGGTGGGTGGAATGGGCTATCGAACTCCGGTTCTAGTGATGGATAATGTGGGCATGCTTGCTTCGAATCGGGCAATCATGATTGAAGGAGACCTGTCGCCAACGAGCAAGTATATGGGCCTCGATATTGAAAAGTCAAGTAACGCAGGGCTTGTTTTCACTTGGAAAGGTGATGTGCTGTATCGCCCTGCTACACTTAGCGTAGATGGATTTATCACGCAGTTTGACCGTCAAGTTGTAATCGATTTCGAAACACCTGAATTTGTTTATATCTATAACCTACAAGGCAAAAGCTATAGCAACAGCGCACAAGCCGAGTTGCAGTGGTCACCTATGAGAAGGTTCGACATTCGTATGGCTTATCGCTGGCTCGAAGCACGTACTCAATACAGAGAAGGCTCGCGCGATCGCCCGTTGGTGAATCGTCATCGTGCGTTTACTAATCTCGCTTATGAGACGCGCAAAAAACCCAATGGTTCGCAGTGGCGCTTCGATGCGACTTTACAGTGGATAAGCCGCAAGCGCATACCTTATGTAATCAACAATCACAGCGAACACGACAAGGAGCCATTAAGCAGTTGGTCCAGTGACTACTGGCAATTGATGGCTCAGGTAACCTACGTATTCAAAACTAATCTTGAACTCTACATAGGAGGTGAAAACCTTACAAACTTCATGGTGCATGACGCCATTGTAATGGCCAATGACACGAGCTCTTCACTATTCGATGGATCTTTGTTGTGGGGGCCTGTGTTTGGAAGGATGGGCTACGTGGGGTTGCGATGGATAATATAATCAGAGTAAGCTCAACTGCACGTATTGATGCTCAAAATCGAGCAGCCATCGCTTGCGTTGAATTCCTCCACTATAGCCCACATGGGTGCCGTCTTTTCCTATCACCCGATGACAAGGAATGAGAATCGGTATGGGATTTTTTGCAATGGCAGAAGCCACCGCGCGAGTTAACTTAATATCACCGAGTTGGCGTGCGATGTCTTCGTAGCTGGCTGTTTTAGCAAAAGGAATACGCATCACCTCTTCCCAAACCGTTTGCTGAAAATGGGTGCCTTCGAGGTGCATACTAAAATCCATCTTTGTGGAATTACCATTGAAAAAAAGCGCCAAAGCACTGAGTACTCTATGCAAATCATGATCGAAATCGTCATTTCCCCGATGGTCTACAAAATCAATGTGCGATAGCATTCCGGACTGGCCTTCTATTCGCAGCCAGCCGATAGGAGATTGAAAGTGAACAACAGATTTGCGCATGGTGCACAAATTAATGCAATTCGAGGTTTACAAAACAATCACGAATAAAAGTCATCCACGACGTAAATTCGCAACTCGTAAAACTGTAT
>JAURKF010000140.1 GCA_030831885.1 Flavobacteriales bacterium | reverse complement strand
CAGAAAATGACTCCACTTTCTTGTTAGAATCACGTAAACAACAAGAAGTATTGATAGCGCATTTACCATCCATAGTGAGAGTAAACTCCAGATCTTGATTAGCTTATGAGCCGCATTCATTGCGGCATGAGGAGGAAATGGAATATCGTCAATTCGCGATGGGAAGAAAAAATTACGCGCGAATAGAATTCGGTTGCCAATGTGATATTGCAACGGGTGTTCTTTTATGAAACTGGTTGAATACAAACGGGCTCGACTCACAATGGATTGAGCGATGGAATCACGCAACTCTGTGGACACGGAATCATTTGCCCATTGGCGATAGTCCGTGCGAAGGTTTTCGAGCTCCTGTGATCCCATGATGGTGGTGAAGTGTTTTTCACCAAAGGGCGATGTCGATGTATCGGTCGACTTTTGCTGGAAAAACCAATACGCACCACCACCAACAGACCAAGGTTGAAAATCTTCTCCGAGAGTAATAATCAAATTGCGTATTTCAGCCGCTTCGGGTGTGTACTCATACATGCATTCCTCTAGCGGTGGAACAAGAACAATGGTGCGATGATAGGTAATCCGATTCCTTAGAGTCCATGCAGCGAGAGAAAGAATCAAGGGTAATAAAAAGTAGAAGCCTGCCAGGAGAATTCGTTTGCGGTTACTCCACCAATGGACACACAGAATGAGTAATAAAATGAATAGTGCCAGTAAACTGATTTGCCTCAGAAAAATCGCCCAGGCAATAAATATTCCCGCGAAGAGCAGTTGCCGTGGTCGCTGTGAAAGAATGTAATTGGTGATGAAGTAAACTGAAAGAATCAGTGCGGATATACAAAAGCTATCTGAAAGCAGAAACACATTGCGGATAGTTACAAAAGTGGTAATACAGCTCAATACAAGGATGATTTGGAAACATCGGGCTGAATTATAAATGCGTGCGCCAACTATTCCAAGTAAAACGCACGCAATACTTTCTAATATCACCTGAAGAAGGACTACAACCTGTTGTGCATTTACCGGGTCGAGAAAAAGGCGAAGCGGAAAATAAACCGGCAGCAGTCCCGGCATACGGCATGCGCCATAGTAAGTTCCTGTATTAACGAGGTATTCAAGCGGCTTATAGTATGTTTTGCTATCGCCGGTGTACAGACCAATTACACCCACTTCGAGCGATTCCTTCCAATCCGGATTGCGCAAAAGGGTAAATACGACGAGCCATGCAATCTTTACAATAAGTACCCCTGCAAACCAGCGTATCAGCGTTCGTTTAGGAAGATGAATACTGTGCAGAAGATTCATGGCTTTAGGCTTTTAAAAGCGCGCGTAATTCAGAAATCACAGTAGTGATTTCTTCCGATGACATCGGCACATACAACGGTATAATGATACTGCGATCACAGGCTTCCTCTGTGCGTGGAAGGGATAGACCGACACAATGTTCTTTGTAT
Source organism: Flavobacteriales bacterium (assembly GCA_030831885.1). The sequence goes on along the minus strand of JAURKF010000140.1, from coordinate 4,154 downwards.
GCTGTTTCGCGATGCGAAGTCATAACACCTCTTCGCGAAGCTACACCTCGATCGAGCAGGGCTTGCATCAATTCATTGCGCGAAATAGGTGCGTTTTCTTTTAAATAGATACTGAACGATTGCCAATTGGTGAAATATCCTTCTTCTTCGCGAGGCAAACGAATACATTCAATGTCGGAAAGTTCGCTCAAATAGCGAGCGGCAATTTTTCTGCGTTCCTCTACAATCCAATCGAGTTTGGCCAATTGTTGTATTCCCACTGCGGCCTGAATGTCGGTCATACGATAGTTGTATGCCACTTCCAGATGATCTTCGAAAATTATTTTCGTTGCTCCATGTCGTGCACCCGCATTTACGCTCATGCCATGCTGACGAAGCAGTTTCATGCGCTCTGCGTATGCATCATTGTTGGTTGTAACCATGCCGCCATCTCCTGTGCTGATTACTTTCCTGGGATGGAACGAGAAACACACTAAATCAGAATGACAGCCAATTTTCTTTCCCTTGTAGGATGAGCCCGCTGCACATGCTGCGTCTTCGATAAGTAACAAATGGTGCTTCTTGCAAAGTGCGGCAAATGCATCAATGTCAGCCGGCATCCCAATTTGATGCACGAGCAAAATTGCTTTCGTCTTGGATGTGATGCGACGTTCAACATCGTTCACATCCAAGTTGTATGTCTCCGGATGAACCTCTGCAAAAACGGGAGTTGCGCCCACATACATGATACTATTTGCAGTAGCGATATAACTCATGCTTGGGCAAATAACTTCATCGCCTTGTTGTATGCCTGCTACTATCATTGCCAAATGCAGGCCTGTAGTACAATTGCTTACAGCTACGGCGTGTTTGGCTCCTGTGTAGGCTGCAAATTTTTCTTCGAATTCTTGCACGCGCGGCCCCTGAGTAATCCAGCCCGACATGATGGTGTCGTAGGCAGCTTGCGCGTCTTGCTCGTTCAGGTATGGTTTCGCAATTGGTATCATGGCGAAGGTTATCGTCCAATGCCGATATAACGAATACCGGCTTGTTCTACATGTTGTTTGTTGAGTTGATTGCGTCCGTCAATGAGCACGCGCACACCGGCAGCGTGAAGCTTTGTGTAATCCAGACTCTTGTACTCCTTGTGCATAGTAACCAAAAAGACTAATTCAGCGCCACTTGCATAGACATCGTCTGCTGCTACAAATCCCTTATTCTCTATTTCCGAATTAGAAAATTCTGTGTCGTGCAATTGAACATTGAAATTGTTTTTTTGCAACGCATCGCGCAGCAAATAGCTCGTGCTGAATGTATCTTCTTTTAGGTTGGGTCGGAAGCTCAATCCCAGTATGAGGGCTGTTTTATTATGCGCATACATGGAGGCCAGCGCAACTGCATAGGCAGCCATTTCATCATTGATTACGCGACTGCGTGAAGCAAGTGCAAAGTCGAGTCCCGCTTCCTTAAAGTTATTTATCAGAAAGTATGGATAGACCGGAGTGCAGTGGCCTCCCACACCAATTCCGGGCTGAAGCAAGTAGGCTTCTCCGTCGGTGTTGATGAGTGGAATGAGGTCGGCAAAACTGACCCCGATTCGATTGGAGAACATAGCCAATTGATTCGACAATGCAATATTGACATCTCGATATGCCATACCCGCAAGCTTCACCATTTCGGCGGCTTCGATGCTGTCCACGATATGAATGAGTGAACGATCAAAAAACCACTGATAAATTTCAAGTGCCTTTTGCGTGGCCTCAGGCGAAACTCCGCCAATAACCTTTGGTGTGCGGAGCAGTTGCTCGAGCATAGTTCCGCTCTTGATACGTTCCGGACTGTGAACAAGCAAGAAGTCGGTTCCATGCTTCTTTCCTTTCGATTCAATGGCCGGCACCACTACTTCTCTTCCATAACCAACGGGTATGGATGTTTCAATAACAATGAGAACATTGTTGTTGAAATGAGGAGCCAGTTCACGAAAGCAATTCAGAAATGGCTCATCAAGTATATTCTTTTGTTGATCAACAAGCAATGGAATGGCAACGATGACCGCTGCACTATCATGTACTTGAGAAAAATCGTTTGTAATGATTAATTGTCCCGATGCAAAAGAGGAGGTAAGAACATCGGACAATCCGGGTTCGTTGCTTTCGTACTTGCCATCGGCAAAAACGCGATGCAACTCCGGATTTATATCGACGGCAATAACGGTAATTCCATGCTTCAGCATGTTGGCTACAATAGCCTGCCCAATCTTACCAAAGCCGACTACACTAATTTTCTTCATACTGCTCTTTGAACCATTTTAGTGTGTTGAATACTCCTTGCGCAAGGTTAACCTTTGGCTGCCATCCATACATATCTCGTAATTTATTTACCTTGGGATAGCGCACGCGAATTTCTGTAAAATCCATGGGAACAAAATCAATTTTGGAAGGCGAGGGGCTTCCTTCCATCTCTCCGGCGGCGCGAATTACTTCTTCTCCCAGACTAACCGTGGTGGCAATAGCCCATGGATTGCCCACGTTGAAACATTCTGGTCCTTGATGCGGCTTATTGAAAATAGCCATCAACGCATCGATGAAATCCGTAATGTAGCACCATGAGCGGATTGCCATGCCGCTGCCTTCGATGCGCAAATCCTTTTTTTCGAGAACATTCTTGCAGAAATTGGCAATAGCACCTTCACCAATTTGGCGCGGGCCATAAATATTGAAGGGGCGAATGATTGTACTTGTCCATCCGTATTCTTCACTGTATCGGAAGATGAGTTGTTCGCCACCAATTTTACTGCCTGCATAGCACCAACGTTTGTCTTGCGGTGGACCAATACGCTGATACGATTCTTCATCTACCTCTACTGCATCGGTTCCAAACGTTTCGCTGGTGCTCATGTCGAAAATGCGCTTAACACCAAGCTCAACCATGCATTCCAGCACGTTGTAGGTGCCGATCAGGTTTACTTTAAGGGTCTTTGCCGGGAAATTATAGTAATTGCTCACTCCGGCAATTGCCGCCATATGAAAGACCATTTCAGCTCCTTGCATCGCTTCTTTCAATTGATCTTTATCCAGAATGTCACCTTGGGTAAATTTCACAGAAGGATGTTCGAGTATCGACGAATATTTGATGGCATTGCGGTGCAGATTATCGAAAATGTGCACCTCATGTCCTTCGGCAATTAAACGTTCAGTCAGGTGCGATCCGATGAATCCGGCACCGCCGGTAACGAATACTTTCATAGCGCGAGATTTAGACGGGCGAATGTACGCATAAAGCCGGCTCAAGGCCATTATGAATGCTCTGAGGACTATGGATGAAGGTTTGAGAAAATGCAGCTATTTTAATTGTTCAAAGTAGCAATAAGCCCGCTGTAGCTCTTGCTTCATCGCGGATGTAAGCTATGAGTTAACTAATGCTTAGGGATTTATCCTTCGCCCTTTTTACGGTGACCGAGCTCAGTCCTTGGACCGAGCGCAGTCGACCTCCACGCTTACACTCTCCACCTGACCGCCCATCGGCGCGTTCACTTTCGTGATGCGTACCCAAACGTTTTCGACCATGGGAAGGGCTTCGAGCAAAGTGTCACCCACACGATGCGCAACAGTTTCAATGAGCTTGGCGCGAATGGCCATTTCGCGGTAAACTATTTCACGCACGAGCACGTAGTCTGCTGTTTGAGAAAGATCATCACCCGCAGCAGCTCCGCTGAAGTCGAGGGTGAGGGCAACGTCCACAACATAGTCTCCGCCGATGATCGCTTCTTCTTCCCAACAGCCGTGGTAGGCGTGCATGCGTATGTTATTGATCGTAATGCGCGACATCTTACTTGTTGGCTTTAGCCCATGAGTCTTTCAACGTCACGGTGCGATTGAAGATGAGTTTGTCTGAAGTAGAGTCAAGATCGGGCGTGAAATAACCCAATCGAATGAACTGGTATTTGTCGCCCACTTTCGCGTTGCTCAAATCGTGTTCTGCCATCGCGTTGGTCACTACATGCAAACTGTTTTCGTTGATGTAGCTCTTGAAGTCGCCTTCTTCGGCTGATGGATTTTCCACCTTGAACAAACGATCGTACAAGTTTACCTGCACAGGCACCGCATGCGATGCGCTCACGAAGTGCATGGTGCCTTTCACATTGATGCCGCTGGTATCGTTGCCGCTGCGGCTTT